>JAZRTN010000173.1:0-3746 GCA_045652045.1 Clostridia bacterium | reverse complement strand
AAAAAAAGCCCTTGCCGAAGCTATCGCTATGGGTGCTGACAAAGGTATCTTGCTTAGTGACTTTGCTTTTGCAGGTTCTGATACACTTGCTACAAGCAAAGTTTTAGCAGCAGCTATTAAAGAACTTGACTATGACATCGTTATCGCAGGTCGTCAAGCTATCGACGGTGATACTGCACAAGTAGGTCCACAAATGGCAGAACACTTAGGTTTGCCACAAGTATCATACGTAGTTGATGTTGACTACGACAAAAAATCAAAAGTATTCACACTAAAACGCCAATTCGAAGATGGCTACCAAATATTAGAAGCAGGTTGCCCATTATTAATCACAGTATTAAATCAAATGTGCAAACCACGTTATATGAGAGTTAAAGGTATTGTTGATGTTGCTAACAATGAAGAAGCAATCGCTACTTGGAACGTTTCTAACATCAAAGTTGACCTAGAACAAATCGGTCTTAAAGGTTCTCCAACAAATGTTAAGAGTACCTATAACAAAGAATATAACAGTAACAAACAAGTTTATGAACTAAGTGCTAAGGAAGCTGCAACTTTAATTGCAAATACCCTTAAAGAAAAGCACTTTATCTAATATAGAAGGAGTCACTTATGGAAAGTAAAGGTATATTTGTTGTAGCAGAACAAAGACAAGGCGTAGTTCAAAGCGTAACTTACGAATTGTTAGGTGCTGCAAGAGAATTAGCTTCTGTTAGTAAAGAAGAAGTTAGCGTAATTTTACTTGGTCACAAACTTGAAGGCGCTGCTCAAAACTTAATTGAGTGTGGGGCAGACAAAGTTTATTATGTTGACAACCAAGTATTAGAACATTACCTAACAGAGCCATATACACAAGCTGTATGTCAAATCATCAAAGATTACAATCCAAACGTAGTTTTATATGGTGCTACAAGCATAGGCCGTGACCTTGCTCCACGTATCTCAGCTCGTGTTAATACTGGTCTTACAGCAGACTGTACAAAATTAGAAATATCAGAACAAGGCGAACTTTTCTCAACTAGACCAGCTTTTGGTGGAAACTTATTTGCAACAATCGTTTCTCCAAATCACCGTCCACAAATGAGCACAGTTAGACCTGGTGTTATGAAAAAATTTGAAGCTGATGCAAAACGCAAAGGCGAAGTTATCAACGTAGACGTTAAATTTGAAAATGTTGATAAAGTAAAAATTGTTAAAGTTGTTAGTGAACCAAAACAAGAATCTGGCCTAGACACAGCAAAACTTGTAGTAGGCGTAGGTCGTGGTATCGGCAACGAAGAAAACCTTAACAAATGTAAAGAACTTGCAAAAATGCTTGATGGCGCTATTGGTAGCTCTCGTGCATTAGTAGATGCTGGCCTTGTAGAACATGACCTTCAAATCGGTCAAACAGGTAAAACAGTTAGACCAGAGTGCTATATTGCATTAGGTATCTCAGGTGCAGTTCAACACTTAGCAGGTATGGAAGAGAGTGGTTACATTATCGCTATCAACAAAGACAAAACTGCTTCAATCTTTAACGTAGCAGATATGGGTATTGTTGGTGATGTTAACGAAATCTTACCAATTTTAAAAGAAGAACTTACAAAACTTATCTCAAAATAATAATAAATGTTATCCACATTATTAATAAACTAACTTTTAGGAGGTTGTATGAGTAAGGTTTATATCGTAGCAGCAAAAAGAACTGCTGTCGGAAGTATGATGGGTAGTCTAAAAACTCTTTCTGCTTCTGAAATGGGTGCAAAAGTTGTAAGTCAATTATTAGAAGACACAAAAGTTGACCCAAAAAATGTTGACGAAGTTATCGTTGGCAACGTACTATCTGCACTTGCTGGTCAAGGTGTAGGCAGACAAGTAGCTATCAAAGCTGGTATCCCAGACGAAGTTCCAGCATATAGCATCAATATGGTATGTGGTAGTGGTATGAAAGCCGTTATCAATGCCTACCACTCAATTAAAGCTGGTGCAAATCACTTAGTTATTGCAGGTGGTACAGAATCTATGACCAATGCTCCTTACCTAATACCATCAAGCGTGCGTGGTGGGGTAAAAATGGGAGATTTCAAAACAGTTGACCATATGATAAACGATGCTCTAACAGATGCATATTCAAATGTTCATATGGGCATCACAGCAGAAAATGTTGCAGAAAAATTTGGTATAACACGTGAGCAACAAGACGAATTTGCTATTGCCTCTCAACAAAAAGCTATTAAAGCTGTTGACGAAGGTAAATTTAAAGACGAAATTGTTCCTATACTAATTAAAGAGCGCAAAAACGAATTCGTTTTTGACACAGACGAATATCCAAACCGTACAACTTCATTAGAAAAAATAGCTACTCTAAAACCTGCATTCAAACCAGACGGTACAGTTACAGCTGGTAACGCTTCTGGTATCAATGATGGTGCAAGTTTTGTAATGGTAGCAGATGAAGAAACAGTAAAAAAATACAACTTAACTCCACTTGTAGAAATTGTGGGTGTAGGTCAAGGTGGTGTAGACCCACAAGTTATGGGTCTAGGACCTGTTCCAGCAATCGGCAACGCACTTAAAAACAGTGGTCTTAAACTTGATGATATTGGCGTGTTAGAACTTAACGAAGCCTTTGCAGCACAAAGCTTAGGTGTTGTTAAACAACTTGTTGATATCCACAAAGTTGATAGAGAAAAACTCCTACAAAAGACAAACGTAAATGGTGGAGCGATTGCTATTGGTCACCCAGTAGGTGCAAGTGGCAACCGTATCATAGTATCTTTAATTTACGAAATGTTAAGAAGCCATACCGAACTAGGCCTTGCTTCACTTTGCATAGGTGGTGGTATGGGTACTGCAATCGTATTAAAATTAGTTTAAAAAACACAACTTAATATTTATTAATCTAATAATATAAAAATCAAAAAGGGGGAACATTATGAGATTAAAAAATAAAGTAGCAGTAATTACAGGTGCTGCAAGAGGTTTAGGTGGTGCAATGGCACAATTATTCGCAAAAGAAGGGGCAAAAGTTATCGCTATTGATATGGGTGAATTAACTTACGAAAACCCAAATGTAGAATATTACAACCTAAATATTACAGACACAGAAGCTGTTCAAAAATTCTATGATTATGCTGTTGAAAAATACGGCAAAGTTGATATCCTAGTAAACAACGCAGGTATCACAAAAGATGCTATGACAAGAAAAATGACAGATGAACAATTTGACGCAGTTATAGCAGTTAACCTAAAAGGCGTATTTAACCTAACTCGTCTATTTGGACCTCTTATGGAAGAAAACAACTATGGTAGCATTATCAATATCAGCTCAGTAGTTGGTGTATTCGGAAATATCGGTCAAGCTAACTATGCAGCAAGTAAAGCTGGCGTAATTGGTATGACAAAAACATGGGCAAAAGAATTTGCTAGAAAAGGTGCAAACGTTAGATGTAACGCAATCGCACCAGGCTATATCATGACAGATATGCTAAAAACAGTTCCACAAGATTTGCTAGACAAATTTGCAGGACTTACAATGCTTGGTAGACTTGGTCAACCACACGAAATTGCCAATGCAGCATTGTTCCTAGCTAGTGAAGAATCAAGCTACGTAACAGGCCAATGCATCAACGTAAACGGTGGTATGAGACTATAATATAAGGCTTTTGTTAGGGCAAAAGCCTTGCCCTAAACAGTGATTAAAAATCATTAATTTAAGGAGAAAATTATGGAAAAACCAAATGTTGGTATCGTAGGTGTAGGTG
>JAZRTN010000172.1:0-7286 GCA_045652045.1 Clostridia bacterium | reverse complement strand
CACACCGTCAATTACTGATTGAAAATTTGTACTAATATCTTTGATATCACCTTTAACCACTTTTGTTACATCAATGTCTTTGTACTTATATTGTTTAGTACCACCATTGTTTACAACTGTTAAAATAGATTCAAGATTAAGACCTACTGTATCTGAGATTTCTTCAAGTGACATATCGTTATAGTTTGAAGCAACATTTATTACTTTACCTATAAGTTTATCAATTGTCATATTTTTAGATTTATCATCAAGAAATGATAGTTCGAATCCAAAAGTTTTTTCTATGCCGTGCACTGTTCCGTTTTTGTAAAACCAAAAACCAAAACCAGCAATCAAACCTATTGTAAATATAAAGCCAACAAACCAGCCCAAAAAGAATTTACCTATGCCACGGCTGGCGCGTTTTTCTTTGCTCATAACATATCCTCCGTTACTACATATTTATTATTACATAAATTAAGACAAATTAAAAGTAAAAATTTTGTTTTTAATAAGACTTTTAGCTAATATAATTAAATTTAGTATATAAAAATAAAAATTTAGTATAAAACTCGACCATTATGAAAATAACTTAACAAAAAAGCGAGGATACTATGACACAACAAACCAGGTCAAAAATTGTTAATATACTAATTATTGTTTTTATCTTGCTAAGCATAGTGGCAACTTGCATATATTGTGCGTTTAGCCCAAGGGACAATTTGTTTAATATCGTTAAGGTTAGCTGCGACAAAAATTCGCAAGTTGAAGTGGTAGTTAATGAATTTGTGTCAAACAAAAGTTTTTTGATGACATCAGCCAAGCCTAAAAATAAGCTTTGGAACAATGTTGTTTTTAAACCAGCAAAACAGCAAAACCTAGAAGGTAGCGCCAAAGAAATTATTATAAAAAACAATTCCACCTACTACGCATACAATATTTCTCTAAAAAACACTCAAAAAACTAACAATTTTTATAAAATAACCATCAAAGATCTTGATGACAACTTAGATATGTTAGTAGGCAAATGGAACGACAGTGGATTTAAACAAGACCAAAGCTTATTGAATGGTGTTATTTTGCAAAAATCTAATGAAAACATATTTATCATAATCAATAAAAAACAAGGAATTACTCAACCAATAAAACAACAAAAAAACTTCCATATCGACATTAAAACAAGCAAAACTCAAAATCAATATTAATTTATCAATATAACCGGTCAAATTATTTGTTTTTATCACCAAAATATTGTATTATGAATGTATAATAAATATAGAGGTGTCTTATGGAATTTGAATTCGAATTTGACGGCGCAAAAGGAAGCATGAACAGTGGATTTGGTTCTGCTGGCGTAATAATTGGCATTGTATTTGGGCTTATTGTAGTTGCAGCTATTGTTATATCAATTGTTTTTGCAGTAAGACATGCAAAAAGAATAAACAAAGTTGGCCACGCAATTGAAGATGTTATTATTGACAAACTAAAAAACACTCAAAACAAGATAAATAATCCTGCTGGCTACATTATTTGTGAATACTGTGGTTCTGCAAATGAAAAAACAAACAAGTCATGCTCTAACTGTGGCGCAGGGCTAAACCATTCAAACAAACGTTAAACAAATGTTAAAACAAAAAAGACAATCAAAAATGATTGTCTTTTTTTTATGCTTCGTATAAAGTTTGTCTAACATTAAATACTTTGATATTTTTCTTTTTGGCAAGTTTTTTACAATGTTTTTTGTAATAGCCGTTACGTTTTGTTTTAACGTTAAGTCTATACCAAAAAGTTGGCTTTGTATTGGCAACAAATTCATAATTATCATCAAGTATTTCTTGAATATAATAAATTAAGTTTTCTTCGTCTATATCACAATTGTATATGCCGTTAATATACAAAACATCTTTTTCTACGTCAAAGTTTATTATAAAATCTTTGTTAAATGTAATTGTCAAAAACTCTTTATGTTTTACTATTTTAAGATTATCACTTAATTCTTTTAATCTTTTTGTTGCTAATTTTATATCTCTCATACTTTTATTATAACATTGTTCAAAAAAAATCTCAATAATTTATTTAAAAAAAATGAGAGTAAAACTTGCTCTCATTATTGTTTTTATTAGAATTTTGTTTCTTTTTTGTTGTCTTTTAGTTCATAAAAAGCAATTGGCTTATCATAATCTAAGATAATTTCTTTAAGAACAAGAGGTTTTAATTCTACTTGGTCTAGTTTGCCTAAGTCACACCATTGATAGATGTATTTTTCACCTTCTACACCGTTGAAAGTTTCTTTTTCTTCTAAGAATGCGTGTTCTTTATCTAGTTCAACTACAAAGTTGTTTGATACTTCGTGGAAGTCTGAATCTAGGAAATTGAAGAAGTTTTCATAAACTGCGATTGGTCTTGGATTAATGTTTGTAAGACCTAGTTCTTCTTCTAATTCTCTTTTTACAGCGTTAAGTGAGTTTTCTAACCACTCTACTCTGCCACCTGGTAGTAGGTAAAAACCATAACCTTTAATTGTGTGTAAAAGTACTTTCTTTTTGTCTTGACTTAATATAACTGCCCCAACTCTGAAATTAAATTTTTTTCCATCTTCTTTAAATGAAATCATAAAAATTTCTCCTCTTGTTTTTTATTTTATAATGTTAGGCCTTGCTCTATTTTAGACTCGTTAATTGTTTTTTCGTGAGTATCAATAATTGGTTTTACTTGTTCTCTATGGAACTGCCTTACGTTACTAATATCGTATTCGGCTTGGTTTTTCTTGATACACTCTAAAAACTTTTCTGTTTCCATATGTTCAGGTTCTAGCTCAAATTGGTCTTGTGGATCGTGGAAGTCTAAACCTTCCATTTTAACTAAACCGTGTTGTTCTGCTAATCCTGATAGAAACTCTACATTTTGACTATCGTTTTTTGAATTACTTACTTCGATGCCTTGCAATCCAAATGGAGTAAGATAATCTACAATGTGTGCTAAATCATCTTGGGTTACAAATGTGCCGTCCGGCTTTTTGATTTTTGATGGGTGTGCTAAAACTGGCATACCACCACAAGCACGTATTGCTTCTACTATTAAAGATGCGTTAAAGTCACGGGTTTTTACATAGTTGCCTGTAAGTTTGCCGATATATCTTTCGTGAGCATCTTTGGTTGAAGTTGCGTATTTTCTGCTAACAAGGAATTTTTTGATAATTGCTTTATCAATCTTTCTTTTGCCAGCAAACTCTTGCACTTGCTCATAAGAAATATCTACACCACTTCTTACTAAGTTTTCGATAAGTTTACAGTATTTAGGTCTGTTGGTATTATTCAAAAACTCGTATAGGGCGTTAAGATATTCTGGACAGCGTATGTTATACGCCAAAATGTGAAAATTACTTAAATCGTCTGCACTAAATTCAGCTGCGTTCAAAACCAACATACCATCTGGACTATTGGCTGCCACTTCCTTTTTTGGAGGGACATAGTCGTGGTCTGTTATGGCAAGTATTCTTACACCCTCTTCTTGGGCTTTTTTTGTAATTTCCTCACGGGTTAGTTGACCGTCTGAACTTTTTGAATGCATATGTATTGCTACTTTCATATCCACCTCTTACCTTATTGTAGCATACAAACTGTGAGTTGTCAATTTTGATATTTATTTAGACTTGCCAATAGAGTAAATTGTGCAGTTGTCAATTGCCACTTTGTCTAGCAATTTTTTGTAATCAAAGATGTTTTTGTGTGAAGCAAATTTACATTCTTTTAGCTTTTTAAATTCGTTCCAATCTGATGCGATTACGATATTGTCAAATTCGTTAACTGCTTTGTCAAAGTCATAAACTCTTGTTACTTTGTCTTTGTCTTTAAATCTAGACAAATCAACTTTTACAAGGTCATATACGTATACTTCAAAGTTGTTTTCTAACAAACTAGAAATTAATCTTAATGAAGGTGAATTTGTAATGTCGCTTGTGTCTTTTTTGAATGTTGTGCCTAGAACTAAAATTTTGTTGCTTGATGAGTACTCTTTTATTTGAGATACTGCATATTCTGTTTGAGCGAAGTTGATTTGCTTAATATTATCAATCAATGAACAATCAACACCGTTTGTATTTGCTATAAATTTTAAAGCCTCTATATCTTTTGGGAAACAGCTGCCACCAAAACCTAAGCCAGAAGATAAATATTTTGAACCGATACGGTCGTCAAGTTTCATAACTGTCTCAATAGTGCCAATATCTGCGTTTAATTTTTCGCATAGTTGGCTAATGTTGTTAATAAAACTAACTCTCATAGCTAGGAAAGTATTGCAAGCGTATTTTGCAAGTTCTGCTGTTTTGTAATCCGTATAGATAACTTGAATATTGTTTATCATTTCTTTTTGATAAATTTCATCAAGAAGTTTTTTTGCAAAGGTGTCGTTTTTGTCTAGTCCAAAAACCAATCTTTGTGGATAGATTGTGTTGTGAACAAGCTCGCCTTGCGCTAAAAACTCTGGTGAGAATACAAGTGAAACTTTTGGGTTTAAAACAGCTTTGAAATTATCTGTTGTACCTACTTCACTAGTTGATTTGATAATAAATAACTTGTTAGTAGTAACGTATTGGTTTGCACTCATAATTGCGTTTTGAAGATTTGATATGTCACATCTACCTTGCTCATTTGCAGGGGTATTGATTGCAAAATATATAACATCACATTCGTCTATTACGACTTTTAAATCATCTACAAAAGTCATTAAGTGGTGATTTTTGTTATAAACTTCTTCAAAATCCTTTTCGTAGAAAGGCAGTTGCTTATTTTGTAAATTTTCTATTTTTTGTTTGTTTATATCGTAACAGATACATTGATGTCCTTTGACTGTCATATTAACTACAACACCAAAGCCAACATATCCGCAACCTACTACACCTATTTTCATAAATTATTTCCTTTAAATATCATATTTGTTATAGAAATTTGAGAAAGCAATTATTCTTTGTCTATACAATGGATTATAAGCGTTTGAGTTAAAGTAGTTAACAAACTCTTCCATCATATATGTAATCATATCGTCTTCTTCATAAAGTTTTTCTTGGATAAGCTCTCCGTCTTTGTATACTTGTAAGCTGCCCTTAGAAATTACTTGAAGGTCAGGAGTATATGTAAAGAACTCACCTTTTATAACATAATTATCAACAGTTGTTACTGCGATATTTTTTGTTAAGATATCTGTTGAAAGGTTGCTGTATAGATAAGATACAGCTCCGTTATTTTCGATAACTAACAAGCCTTCGCCATGGTCTTTTAAAGAAAAATCTTCAAACTCCATATCTCTTGCTTGTTTAAATATTACATTTGGCAAACCCTCTACCAAATCTTGTGACATATATACTTGGTGAGGCATTTCGATATTAAAACAGTTAACTACTTTTGAAGCCATACCACGACCACTTAGGCTGTTGCTACGGCGATTTTTTGAGAAGTTGCTGAAAACTGTTTTTACTTTTTTGTTGTTTTCTTGAATATATTTTTTAAGATCACTAAATATACGAGAATAAAGGTAATTTTCTACCATAACCATATTAAGGTCGCTAAAATCATTGTTATCTTTTAAGATAAATGGTTTTTCGATAATATAGTCTTTGAAACCTAAATCTCTACACTCGCTAATAACATCATAAAAGACATCTTTTGGCACGGCGATATCCAGTATAGTATCTTGTGGATTAAGTGGGTGCTCTTTTAGAAGGCTTTGAATATCTTTGTAGATTGTTTTTTCTTTTATATAATTTGTGTTTTGATTAACATCTACAAAATATAAATTATCTTCTAGGTTTAACTTTTTGTAAGCTTTTAAGTGGATAAGGCCTGCTTTGCCTGCTCCAAAAACGACTATATTTTTCATATTATTCTCCAATATATTTATCGTAATATTTTTCTAAGATACCACTTTCGTTAATCCAGTCTTCTACTGTATTTAGGTGAACATCATTGTTAAGTTCTTTTTCGTATTTGATAGCATTTTTTGCAGTTAATGCGATTGCTGTTTTGAATACGTCGTTAGCTCTGTTTGGTATAGCCTCTGAACCAAATAGGTTAACTGATCTGCCGTTACCAAGAACTGTGATTTGTTTGCCAAATATTTTGTATTGAGAACCTAGACCTTCTACTTTCATACAAACTTGTGGATCGTTTTCGAATTGTTTGAAGAAAGATAGGTCGGCAGTAGCGCCTGCTGTTACAAAAGCATAGTCTGGTAAGTTTTGTACCATTTCTTCTGAGATGCTCTTATAACCTGATGCTCCGATAATTAATATTGGTTTTGTTTGTTTGATAGCTTTAACATTGTCTTTAAATGTTCTAAAACCTTTCTCGCCTGCCATAATCAACTTCATAATGTCTGTATCATAAATGCTAACATTGATACCAAAGCTGCGAAGTCTATCTGCTAAGATTTCGCCAAGGTCACCATAACCTAAAACTAAAACATTTCTACCAACTAATTTTTCAGCACCAATAAGTTCTAAAACTCTTAGGAAAATTGAGTTAGAAATTTCTGGATAAGTGATTTTTCTTTTTAGGGTTGTTTTTGCAACGTTTAATACAGGGTATAAAAGTTCTGCTTTCATAGGGTTGATTCTTCTAAGTCCCATTTCGGTTAATTCTAAGAAAGCCACAATATTATCAAACTTGTCTTTAAGGATTTTTGTAACCAAAGCACCATCATCAATAACCAAAGTTTTTTGATTTTTTCTTGCGTTGATAAAGTCAAAAACAAATTGAGTTTTGTCTAAGTGGTTTTCGATATCTTGAACAAGTGAGTTGTCTAAGATATTAACATTCATACCCATTTTTTTGAAGGTGTTTTTGATGTTAAATTGATGTAGTGTGCTATCCCCCTTATCAATTGCAAGTATATCGCTAGGTTTAACGCCCATTTGGATAAGACAGTTAAGCAATCCTACGTTTTCTTCTAAGAAGTGGTCACGCCAGATAATTGCTACATCTTTAAGTGCCCCTTTGTTTTCTTGACCAAGTTCGTATAGAAGTGGCATATCTCTATAAATACTTTCTATTTCTAAATCTGAGTATTCCAAACAAGCATCATTGACCCTGTTTAAAACTTCATCGCTAACTTGCTCAATTTGTTTAATTAAATAACCATTTTGGTTAAAAAATGCTATTGAAAAGCTGCGATTTTTTAGTTTGGTAGGAACAATATTGAAAGTATAAGTTTTACCTTCAAATTCTATATTTAAATTTTCTTTATCAATTGTGGCTTGTAAGCCTTGTCTTGAAAAAGATTTTGTTAAGTTTTCTAGTGAATCATAATATTCA
>JAZRTN010000171.1:0-1103 GCA_045652045.1 Clostridia bacterium | reverse complement strand
GTTACTAGGTCTTTATCTGTACCATCGTATGTTCGGTTGTTAGCTATAACTACTATTGGGTTAGGTGCTTTGTTAATTGTTACAGCTACTTGCTTGTTACCAGGTGTACTATAGTTAGTTGTATCTGTTGGTACAAATGCTACTGTAATTGTTGTGCTACCATATCCTTTACCAGTTACGATTGCTGTATTAGTTGCATTTGCAGATACACTTTGAGTATAACTTACTGTTGCTTTGTTAGTGTCACTTGAGGTTATTGTAAACTTACCTGCTACTGGTGCTTTGTATGTAAATGTGTTGGTAGAACCATAAGTTACTGTAACACTTGTTGGGCTAACTGTTAAATCTATACCCTTCTTGGCGATTACCCAAGTGATTGTATGGTCTGTGGTAGTACCATCTGACCAAGTGTAGTTGTGTTTATCTTTGAGTGCAACTGTTATTGTGTGTGTACCGGCATTGGTTTGAGTGTTGCCAGATACTGACATTGTGTTGCTATCAAAGTTATTTAATGTTGCAGTTTGACTGCTACCATTATATGTGTATGTACCACTTAATGTTGGTTTTGTTAGTGTCTTTGGATTAACAGTAATTGTGAATGTACAACTCTTTGCCTCGTAGTTGGTAGTTTGTGCACAAGTTGCTGTAATTGTTGTGCTACCTACTTTGGTTGCTTTAGCTGTTGCGTTGTTTGTACCACTTAGGGTAACTATTCCCGTTGTACCTGTTACTGCAAAACTAACTGTACCACCGTGACTAGTTTTAGCAGACAATGTTGTAGAGTTTGGATATGTTAGAGTTACATTGTCGGCTGTGATATAACCATCTGCTCTATTGATTGTCAATGTAAATTGTGCTGTTGCTGCTAGATAATTAGTGTCTTCTGGGCAAGTAACTGTTACTACTATTGATGTACCTGCATTGATACTAGCAAGGTTGCTTAATACTATATCTAGGTCCCTTGCAACGCTCTCTGCAGTTGCGTTGTTGTCTGTTGCACTAAATCTTACATTATGACTGGATGTAACCATAAAGTAATAACTATCTGTACCATATTTGATGGTATCACTTGTCTTATTTAGTGTTACATATCCTTTTGCCTT
>JAZRTN010000170.1:0-1423 GCA_045652045.1 Clostridia bacterium | reverse complement strand
TACCTTGTTTTGTTAAGAAGATAAGGTTTGATTTTGGCAAGTCTTCATCTACTGAGAATATTGCAACAATTTTGTCTGCTTTTGGGAAGTCTTTTATTATATTACTTACAGGCTGACCTTTATCCTTAAAGCGACTTTCTGGAAGTTGTGCTACTGGTACTCTATAACAGTTGCCTGAGTCGGTAAAGATAAGTGCCATTTTTTCGGTATCTGATTTTGTTAAGATATTATGCACTTCGCTTAGTGTAGAGTTTTCTTTGAACTCTTTTTGTACTGATGAGAAATATTTTCTGTTAACAATTTTAATATTACCTAACGCATTATATGCAATATACACATCTAAAACTTGTTTTTTATCTGTGTCTGTTGGTAGGTCTAAGGTATCATTATTTTTAACGATTGATGTTTTGCGCTCTGATTTGTATTGGCGCTTGATTGCTAGCATTTCTGTTTTTACAATATCTAATTGAAGCTTTTTAGAGCCAACAATTTCGGTAAGTTTTTTGATTAGTTCACGCAAAGATTTAATTTCTAGTTCTAGTTTGTTTACTTCTAGGTTGGTTAATCTTGATAGCCTCATATCAAGTATTGCTTGTGCTTGGCGTTCACTTAGGTCAAATTTTTCTCTTAATCTTTGTTTTGCTTGGGTAGTATTTTGAGATGTTTTGATAATTTTTATAACTGCATCTATGTTTTTGATTGCCACTAGCAAGCCTGATAAGATATGTTCACGCTCTTTGGCTTGTTCTAGTTCAAACTTGCTACGGCGTAAGATTATATCTCTTTGGTAATTTACATAGTATGAAATAATTTCTAAAAGTGATAGTTGTTTTGGTTTACCATCAGCTATGGCTACCATATTCATACCAAAAGTGCATTGTAAGTCTGTATATTTTAGAAGATACTCTGTTATAGCTTTGATATTGGCATCTTTTTTAATACGGATAACTGCTCTAATACCAGTACGGTCAGATTCATCTCTAATATCACTAATGCCATTAAGGACATTTTTGCCGTCATCTCTAAGAGTTGCGATTCTTTGAAGTAGAGCTGACTTGTTTACTTGATAAGGAAGCTCTGTAATAACGATACTACGCTTGTCTGTGCCGTTGCCTTCGATATGCATTTTTGCACGCATATATACTCTGCCTTTACCAGTTGTATAGGCTTGTTCAATTTCTGAGTTGGCAAGGATTAATCCACCTGTTGGAAAGTCTGGGCCTTTGATATACTTCATTAAGTCTTTAAGTGTGATGCGTGGGTTGTCTATATAGGCAACTACGCCATCTATACACTCACCTAGGTTGTGTGGTGGGATATTAGTTGCAAGACCTACGGCAATACCTGATGAACCGTTAACAAGCAGGTTTGGAAATCTACCTGGTAAGGTATCTGGTTCTTTTAGGGTGTCGTCAAAGTTAAA
>JAZRTN010000169.1:0-14168 GCA_045652045.1 Clostridia bacterium | reverse complement strand
AAAAAAAATATCTTTGTAAAGTAAATTAATATTGTTTTTATTATAAATATTAATTTTTGCTATAAAATAGCATAAAAATATACAATTTTTTATATATTTTTAATACAAATCAAAAAATTAACATAATAAAAAAAGACCACGATAAGGTGGTCTTTATTTTTTTATTGAAGTGCTTTGATTGCTTCGATAATTGATTGTTTTAGTTCTTTGTTTTTGTCTAGTTTTGCCTTTTCGTTTTCAATCATTTGAGCTGGGGCTTTATTTACAAAACCTGGATTTGAAAGCATTTTTTCACTACGAGAGATTTCAAAGTCAACTTTTGTTAATTCTTTGTTTAATCTTTCAAGTTCTTCTTTGGTATCAACCATACCACTCATTGGCAAGAATACTTTTGCTAGGCTTGATACAATTGTTACACAGCTTTCATCAATCAATGCTTCGTTATCGATAAATGAAATTTCGTTAGCTGTTGAAAGTTTTTGGATATACAAAGCTGCTTCTTTTAGAAGTTTTTCTTCTTGGATAGGAAGAATAACTATTCTGATTTTTTTGTTGTCAGGAATATTTTTCTCACTACGGGCATTACGGATTGATTTGATAATACTCATAATTTGATCCATATTTTTTGCACTCTTTGTATTGTTTAGTTTTGTATTTACTTCTGGCCAGTTAGAGATTACTATACTTTCGTCGTGGATAGGTAGAGAAAGATAGATTTCTTCTGTTATAAATGGAATAAATGGGTGAAGTAATTTTAGTAGTACTGTTAACACATAGATAAGTATTGATGCTGTACTATCTTTTACTTGTTGGTCGTTTGAACTCATTTGAGTTTTTGTAAGTTCGATATACCAGTCACAGAACTTATTCCAGAAGAAGTCATATAGTTCGCTTGCTGCCATACCAATATCGTATTTTTCAAACTTCTTATCAACACTTTTGATAAGCTTGTTTAGTTCGGTCAAAATCCATTTGTCTGCAAGTGAGAAATTTGTCACTTGGTCAATAGGAACAACTTTGCAGTTTTCTGCTTGCATTAAAACGAATCTGCTTGCGTTCCAAACTTTGTTAATAAAGTTACGGCAAAGTTCAACTTTTTTGTGAGAGAACTTGCTATCCATATCGATAGATACACCGTTAAACAATGAGAATCTCAAAGTATCAACGCCGTACTCTTCGATAATACCAACTGGGTCTACACCATTACCAAGACTCTTACTCATTTTCTTACCGGTAGCATCTTTAACTGTACCGTTGATTAATACATCTTTAAATGGGATTTCACCAACATATTCAAGCCCACTAAATATCATACGAGCAACCCATAGTTGGATAATTTCTTGTGCTGTAACCATAACATTTGTTGGGTAGAAATAGTCTAGTTCTGGGGTTTTTTCTGGGAATCCAAGAGTTGACAATGGCCAAAGAGCTGAACTGAACCATGTATCCAAAGTATCTTCGTCTTGGGTTAGATTTGTGCTTGAACATTTTGGACAACGTGTTGGGTTTTCCATCTCAACTATTGTTTCGCCACAATCTTGGCAAGTAAAGATTGGAATACGGTGACCACTCCACAATTGACGTGAAATACACCAGTCTTTAATGTTTTTCATCCAATGTAGATAAATTTTCTTAAATCTTTCTTCTGTAAAGTGAACTTGGTCATTTTCTACAACTTTGATTGCTGGTTTTGCAAGTTCTTCCATTTTTACAAACCATTGACTAGAAATTAATGGTTCGATAATTGTTTTACATCTATCACAATGACCTACATTGTGTGTGTATGATTCGATTTTTACAAGGTTGCCACAATCTTTAAGGTCTTTAACGATTTGTTCACGGGCTTTTTCACGAGTAAGGCCTGCATATACACCTGCGTTTTCGTTCATAGTGCCATTATCGTTTAATATACATATAACTTCTAGGTTGTGTCTTAGACCTACTTCGAAGTCGTTAGGGTCATGGGCAGGAGTAATTTTTACAACACCTGTACCAAAATCCATTTCTACATAGTCATCTGCTACTACTGGGATTGGTTTATTTAGTAGTGGTAAGATAACATTTTTGCCAACAAGATGTTTATATCTGTCATCTTTTGGGTTAACTGCTACTGCTGTGTCGCCTAACATTGTTTCTGGACGAGTTGTTGCGATTTCGATATAGTCGTTTGTACCTTCGATTTGGTAACGGATATGCCAGAAACTACCTTTAAGCTCTTTAAAATCTACTTCGATATCAGAAATAGAACTGCGGCAATGTGGACACCAGTTAACTATACGTTTACCACGATAGATAAGGCCTTTTTTGTATAAATGAACAAATACGTGTCTTACTGCTTTACAGTTTTGTTCGTCCATTGTAAAACGAAGTCTATCCCAATCGCATGAATATCCCATACGTTTGAATTGATTGATAATTTCGCCTTTATATTCTCTATACCAATCTTCTATATGACGAAGGAATGCTTCTCTGCCGATTTCTTCTTTTGAGATACCGGCGTTGGCAAGTTTTTCTACAACTTTTGCTTCGGTTGCGATAGCTGCGTGGTCTGTGCCTGGTAGCCACAATGCTTCATAACCTTGCATACGCTTTCTTCTAATAATTATATCTTGGATAGTTTGTTGGAATGCATGCCCCATATGTAGTTTGCTTGTGATGTTTGGTGGAGGCATAATAATTGTGAAAGGAGTTTTATCCTTATTTGCACTTGTTTTAAAATATCCTTTGTTTAACCATTTTTCGTAAAGTTTTTCTTCAAAATCCTTTGGATTGTAGTTTTTTTCCATAATTTTCTCCTACAAAATAACTCTATGTATTGTTTTATCAAAAACGCCCCCTTTATGTCAAATAAACACACGCATTTAAACAAAAAGAGAACAAAAAAAGCATAAGGTTAACCCTTATGCTCTCTAAAAATTTTGTTACATAATAACTTGGACAATAAGACCTGCTATGACTAGTACTAAGCCAATCATTTTAAGTGTGACGTATAGTTTGTCATTGTCTGCGATGTTATCAGTCTTTTTGCATGCGCGGGCTAATCTCTTTGCTAAAAATACAATGCTTAGTCCGACGACGGCCAAAATAATACCAATGATTACATTGATTTGGTTTAATCTTGTTAATAAATCTACAAATGCTAATAAACTAATACTCATATTTTATCTCCAAATACACAAACATTATATCATATAAAAAAAATATTTCAATACTTTTTTAGCAAAAATTATGTCAAATTGTGTTAAGGCCTTTGTTAACACCCAAAAGCTTTTTTGAATAATATATTTTATATGATTAAAAAAGGAGGAATTATGAAAAAGTTTTTGTGCTTGATGTTTGCATTTATGGTGTCTGTTACATTATTCCTAAGTGGCTGCAATAAGTCAGACAAAAACACTATTAGATTAGTCGAAGTTACTCACAGCATTTTCTATGCCCCATTATATATCGCAATCAATAACGGGTATTTTGAAGACGAAGGTTTAACTATCAAGCTAACTAATGGTGGTGGCGCTGACAAGTGTATGACAGCAATACTTAGTAAAAATGCAGATATAGGTCTTATGGGACCAGAAGCTGCTATTTATGTAAAGGCTGGTGATGCAAAAGACTATGCAGTTGTGTTTGGACAACTTACAAAAAGAGATGGTTCATTTTTAGTATCAAAAACACCAACAGACAATTTTAGCTGGGACGACTTAAAAGGCAAGACTGTTATTGGTGGACGTGAAGGTGGCGTGCCTGCTCTAACCTTTGATTATGTAATGAAACAAAACGGATTAAACCCTGGCAGCGAAATTGATGCAACACATGACGTAAAAGTTTTAAGCAATGTTGAGTTTAATCTAACAGCTGCTACTTTTGAAAATGATGACAGCATTGACTACTGCACTTTGTTTGAACCAATAGCAAGTCAAGTTGTTGCGCGTGGCACTGGTCACGTTGTTGCTTCGATTGGTGAATTTAGTGGTGAGATACCTTACACTGCATTTATGGCAAAAAAGAGTTACTTAACAAAAGACCCAAAAAGAGCTGAGAAGTTTTTAAGAGCGATTAAGCGTGGCTATGATTTTCTTGTAAAAGAAAACAACTTGGAAAATGCAGTTAATAGCATAATGCCATCATTTGCTGACACAGATAGAAATGTAATAAAGGAAGCTTTAAAAAGATACATTGCTATTGATGCTTGGGTAGATACCCCTGTTATGAAACAAGAGTCTTATAACAAATTACACTCATTAATTAAAGAAGCAAATCTTATTGACAAAGATGTAGAGTACTCATCAATTATTGATAACACTTATGCTTTAAAGCTAGCGTAAGACTTAAAAAGGAAGGCAAAGAGAGCCTTCTTTTTTTTTAACAAAAATTTTAGTTTACAAATATAATGAAATATACAAGACAAATTGGAGAAAACACAATGAAGACAATTGTAGAGTTAAAAAATGTTGGGCTAACTTATCAAACAAAGAGTGGCGAAACGCTTGCTCTTGATAATATAAATTTAGACATAAAGCAAGGCGAATTTGTGTCAATAGTAGGACCTAGTGGCTGTGGCAAAACTACAATACTTTCGCTCATAGCAGGAATACTAAAACCAAGCAAAGGAAGTGTGTTAATTGACTCAAAACCGTGCACAGAAAAAAGTGGTTTAACAGGATATATGTTTCAACACGACCATTTGTTCGGGTGGAGAACAATTTTTAAAAATGTTGTGATAGGTTTGGAGATAAAAAAAGACAAAGACAAAACTCACTTTGAGTACGCAAAAAACCTCTTAAAAAAGTACGGTTTAGGTGGATTTGAGCAAAAATACCCCGCCGAACTATCGGGCGGTATGCGCCAGAGAGTCGCATTAATACGCACTTTAACACTCCGACCAAGCGTTCTGTTGCTTGATGAGCCATTTTCGGCGCTAGATTTCCAAACTAGGCTCAATGTTTGTGATGATGTGAGCAAAATAATTGAGCAAGAAAGGAAAACTGCGATCCTTGTAACACACGATTTAAACGAAGCTATTTCTATGTCCGACCGTGTAGTCGTATTAACAAAAAGACCAGCTAAAATTAAAAAGATTTTTGACATTAATTTAAAAAGTTTTGGCCCACCATTAAAGCGTAGAGAGCACCCTGATTTTGCAAAGTTGTTTGATAAAATTTGGAGGGAATTATCTAATGAAAAAAAGTGAATTATCACCTGAGAGAAAACTGTATTTGAAACAAATCCGAAACAAAAAAATTGTAATACTAACCTGCCAAGTTTTTTTGCTAGTTGCACTGTTTGGGTTGTGGGAACTGTTAACTTACACAAAGGTGCTAGACCCCTTTTATTTTAGTTCGCCATCAAGAATGGTAAGTACTATTAGTTCGCTTGCAAAGAGTGGTACTTTGTTTTATCACATAGGCATAACACTGTATGAAGCACTACTTGGATTTGTAATTGCAACAGGACTTGGGTTTGTGATTGCAGTGATACTTTGGTGGAGCGAAACAATACGAAAAATACTCGACCCTTACATTGTTGTACTTAATAGTTTGCCTAAGATTGCGCTTGGCCCTATAATAATTATTTGGTTTGGGGCTGGTACAAAATCAATTGTTGTTATGGCAATTTTGATACTGATAGTTATAACAATATTGTCAACACTCAGCGCTTTTTTGAGTTGCGACAAAAACAAAATCTTATTACTAAAATCTATGAACGCAAGTAAACTTCAAATATTTTTGAAACTGGTTTTACCTAATGCCCTACCAGAGTTTATTTCTATTTTGAAGATTAATGTCGGCATGACTTGGGTAGGTGTTGTTATGGGCGAATATTTGGTTAGTAGCGCAGGACTTGGGTACTTGATTGTGTATGGTGGGCAGATTTTTAAACTAGACCTTGTAATGGCAAGCACGGTAATACTATGTATACTAGCTGGTGGAATGTATGCTCTTGTTAGTTTACTAGAAAGGCACGTTAACAAATCAAGAAAATATTAAAATAAAAAAAGAGATTATTCTAAAATCTCTTTTTTTGATGCCAAAACTTCTAACACTTCAACACAAAACTCTTTATAGATGTCCTTGTCAATATTAAAGTATTTGCATATTTGAGAACCTGTTGGGAATTTTTTATCACGGGCTCTTTCATCTTTTTCAAATAAGGTGTGGACCTTTTTGTATTGTTCTTTATATGCAAGAAAATGCTCTTCTGTAAAAAATGCCGCTAGGTAATATTTTTTATTTTCTACATCTACTGACTTTGGCCTGAACTTTTCTAAATCTTTAAAAAACTCATTAAAGCTAATTAATATATTGTTGGTAGAATTCATCTCATCTTTTTCTACTATACACATAACACTCATACACAATGCATCATATACATTTGGAAACATTTGCTTTATATCTTTTAGGTTAAATATTATTTCTTCATCACCATTTTGGATATTGTTATGCTTTGTGACAATGCGGTGATAACGGCCATAGTCCACATAGCCTATTTTTGTTTTGTACAACATTGTATTGTTTAGTTTTTCTAGTATTATTAGATGTTTAACTTTTCTATCAACAAAGGTATTGTTTAGTACCTGCTCGATTTTTTGCAAAACTAAGGCATTGTTTACTCTTGAAGCTTTTGTCAACAAAAGCATTGAGCCTTTTGCAAGGTTTGATTTTGCTGCCCAACTAATTAAGTCTAGGTAATTTAATATTTCCACCCCAAACTCTTCGTCATCAAGAGCAACAAGTCTATCAATAATAGCATTATACTTAAAGCTACTTTTGTACTGAATATCAAAGTTATACTCTATTTTACCCTTGATTGGCTTTTGACAAAGCTCTAAATAGTCTTTATACACTAGTTGGTCATACATATCTATATCTAAAAGCATTCTTAACTTTTCAGTGGCGGCTTCTATATCTCCACAATTAATGCAAGCTATTGCATATAATAGCTGAGCTTTTAGGTCTGCTGCTTCGTGTTTTAGATATATATTTATATATTTTTTAGCTAAATCGTGCTCACCCACTTGCGAAAAAGTTATACCAATTTTAAAAGCTTCTTCTGGACAAATTTTTTTGCTTGAAAGTATGTCTTTTTTTACTAAGTCATACTTTTGCATTTCGTTAAGTTCATAATAGAACATCAACAAGTTGTTTCTATCTGTAATAGTTTGCTCGCCACTATTAAGTGTGACATCAATGGCTAGGTCTATTTGGTTGTTTAAAAAATAACATATTGCAAGGTTTGCTCTTGCCTCGGCATTGGCCTTGATGTTGACAGTCTTTAATATTTCTATTGCTTTATCAAACTGTTGTCTTATCATTAACTGCTCTGCTATGTTTAGATGAACATCTTCTTTGGCAAAGACAATGTTGGCAGGGACTATTTGGCCATCTTTGGTTACAATATTAAAATCCCCATAACTTTTTCTACGATATGAAGATGGTTTTTCGACATTGTCGAATATTTTTAAATAGCACTCAGTAATATTTGCGTGTAGTTCAGTTAATACATTAAGTAGCCTTGCAACATTGGTCACTTTGAAATGTTCGTCGCTAAATAATTGCTTAAACACAGCGTTATCTTCTGCATTATTGTCGCCTAATATATTAAATAGACACAAGTGCATATAATGGAATAAACCCAAGTCTCCATAGGCATCTGCAAGAGATATATAGTATTTTTTCAAATCAGGATACAAAGCATCTATATTAGACACGTCTTGATTTTTATCTATACAATCTTGGTAGACTGTTTCTATTGCTCTTTTTAAAAGTCTTATTACTTTCTTTGCGTCTTTACTTTCTTGTAAGGCCATTTTATAAAAAGTATCTGCTGATAAAAAAGCCTTTATTAAGTTGTTGTCGTTGGAACTTTTCATAAAATAACTTATTAATCCTTTGTATAAAAAATTACAAATTTTGATATTTTTTGTAAATCAATTTATTATATCAAAAACTAAAAAAAATTGCATCATATTTAATAAGTTTTTGCACAATATAATTGTATGAGAAAATTAAGCATATTAATGATAATGGTTATATTAGTTTTGAGCTGTTTTGTGGGCGTTAGTTTGCCCGTAAAGAAAGAAAGTGTTAAGTTAGGTAAAACTCAACAAGTAGAACAAGACAACACTTCTAGCATAAACCGAGTCGAATATACACTAAACAAAGACAACTGGTTTGATATTGTTAATGAGTTTTGGCCAAGATACACAACAGCAGAGGTAATAGATGTGCAAACCCTAACTAGATACAAAGTTATGCGTGTTGGTGGCTATAACCACGCAGATGTTGAGCCTATTGACCAACAAAACACAAATAAGATGTATAGTATATATGATTACCAATGGAGTTGGACAAGACGCCCTGTTTGGGTTTATGTAAACAACAGATACATTGCAGCATCAATCAATGGCTACCCTCACGCATATGATATGGTAGAAAATAATAATATGACTGGTCATACTTGCATACACTTTTACAAAAGCAGAACACACGCTTCAAACAACTGGGACCCAGCCCACAGAGAAGCCGTAGAGACTGCATATAATAATTTAACGAAATTTATAAACTACACAACTACATATCACTCAAAATAAAAAAGAATTGAGAGTTTTCTCAATTCTTTTATCATCTAAGTTATTTAATATAAACTAGTCTGCGGCATTGTTCGCATTCTAGACAACCTTTATCTTTGACTTTGTTGACAAATGCTGCTGACATACCCATACGGCAGCCACCACAAGAGTTATCTTGCAACGGTACAAATACTGGGAAGATGTTGTCTTGTCTAATATGTTTGTATTTAGAAAGGATGTTAGCTTCGATTGTTGGCTCTAAATCTTTCATTTGTTTTTGGATAGATGCAATTTGTGGTTCGATTTCTTGTTTTGATAAATCAAATTTTTCTTTGGCTTGTTTATGTTTTGTTCTAGTTAAGATAATGTTTTTCTTAGCGTTTTCGAACTGTTGAAGAATTTGGCTAACTTTCATACCACTTGTTGAAACTTTTCTTTCTAAGTTGTTTAGAACGTTAGAAAGTTCACCTGCTTTTTTGATTAAAGCGTCTAGCTCTTTTTCTTCTAGATTTTCGGTTGGAGTTTTGATAATATCGTTCATTTTTGCAAGAGCTTTTTCGTATTCTGCTTTTAAAGTCTCAAACTCTTTTAGTGTAGCTTGTGCTTGGTCTTCTAGACTAATTAACTTGTTTTGTTCTGACTTAACTTGTGAAACCATATTGTTTAGGACTTTTTTGTCAGGGTGTTCATCAAGCTTCTTTTGCAAAACTAGTAATTTTTGTTCCAAAGATTGATATTTCAAAATATTTGTTAACATAATTATCTCCTTTCTAAGTTTTTGATAACCTCACATACTTGTTCGTAATACTCTTTTGCTTTAATGTCTTTGCATTGTGGATTATTGACTATTGATTCAAATTTTTGTTTTTCTACATTAAGGTATTCAACAAAAATTTCAGTTGGATTTGTAAGGTTGGTTCTACCAAACAACAATTCTTGTTTAGTTAATTTATCACTACCCTTACAAACTCTTAAAACATTATAATATATTTTATCTTGTTTTGTCATTTTATCTACGACAATTTTATAATTATTATTTACTAACCACTCTCTTAATTGTTTGGTGTTTTTTTGTGGTTGCAAAATAAAATCAGAAATACTATCTTGTCTTAATGGATTTGATAGTATTTTTATAATTTGGCCACCACCCATGCCCGCTATGACACAAAGGTAGTCTTTATAATCGCCTTTTAAGACAGTTAAGCCATCGCCTACTAAGAATTCACAATTTGTAATTTTGTTTAATTTAGCTAAGTTTTCGGCCTTAGAAAGGCTAAGTTTACTTATATCTGTCAGGGTTGCTTTATTTATTTTGTTATCTCGCAAAAGTTGTATAGCAAGTTTGCCATGGTCTGTGCCCACGTCTACTACAAACTTTTTGTCGACTAGGTCGTAGATTGTTTGCAATCTATCGTCTAACATATTATTCATCACAGAAACCTTGAAGACGTTTACATCTGTTTGGATGTCTTAATTTTCTTAAAGCTTTTGCTTCGATTTGTCTTATACGTTCACGAGTAACATTAAACTCACGACCTACTTCTTCAAGCGTTCTTGAATGAGAATCGTCTAGACCATAACGAAGTCTAATAACTTTTTGTTCTCTTGGAGTTAAAGTGTCGATTGCTGCAAGAAGTTGTTCTTTTAAGATTAATTGAGAAGCTGCCTCGATTGGTGATTTGATGCTTTCGTCTTCAACAAAGTCGCCGATTTTGCTGTCTTCCTCTTCACCTACTGGGTTTTCAAGTGATACAGGGTCTTGGGCTATTTTTTGAATTTCACAAACTCTTTCTTCACTGATGCCCATAGCTTCTGCGATTTCTGCTGCGCTTGGGTCACGACCTAGTTGTTGCAATAATTGACGGCTAACTCTGATTAGTTTGTTGATTGTTTCTACCATATGAACTGGTATACGTATTGTTCTTGCTTGGTCAGCAATTGCACGAGTGATAGATTGTCTAATCCACCATGTTGCGTATGTAGAAAAACGGAAACCTTTTGTGTAGTCAAACTTTTCTACTGCTTTAAGTAGACCTAGGTTGCCTTCTTGGATAAGGTCCAAAAATTGCATACTTGTTCTGCCAACATAACGTTTTGCAATACTAACAACAAGTCTTAGGTTGGCTTCTGAAAGTTTTGCCTTTGCATAAGCATCACCCTCTTGCATACGTTTTGCAAGTTCGATTTCTTCGTCACTTGAAAGTAGTGGAACTTTACCGATATCTTTAAGATACATTTTTACTGGGTCGTCAACGTTTACTTCGCTGATGATTTTGTTGATATCTTCTACTTCTTCCATATTGTCAGATTGGTAGTTGATTTTGAAACCTCTTTCTTCTAAATATGCTACTACTTCTTTGATTTCGTCAGCAGATGCATCATATTTAAAAAGCTTTAAGATAACATCTTCTTCATTGATTGATTCTTTACCTTTGTAAGTTTCTAGTAATTTGGCTACTTCGTTTGTAAACCTTTCGTTAAACATAAATTAATCTCCATTTTTATTGTTTTTTAATTCTTTTGTTACAAGACTCAACTTGCTAGCAATTTCTCTACGCTTAGTTAAATCTGTTTCTTGTTTGAATGCTTGAGTTAAACGCTCTATTTCTAACTGCAAACCCGTGTTGCGAATACGTGCTAGGCTTTGTTTGAAATAAATTTCTTCTTTACCCAAAAACTCATTGAAGTTAAAATTAATGATTTGCTTGATGTCGTTATTTTCGTCTACTTCAAACATATCAAAGATACTACTTACTGTGTATACTTTGTCGTTTTGGTTACACTCCATCATATAATCAAATAATTTTTGGTAAGATGGATTTTTGAAATATATTGTGTTATCAAATTTTGCATAATCTTTTTTGTAAAGCAAGCTTGCAAGTAAAAACTTGATGGCTTTTTGGTTAGAGTCTTCTCTAAACTCCTCAGACTTTTGGATTATGTCGTTTTGAGGTTTTTGAGTTCCACCAGAATCAAAGTTTAATAAATCTCTTTTTAAACTGTCTATATTAATATTAGTAAGGCGGCTAATAAGTTTTAAATAAACTTCTTTTTCTGAAATTGTTTTAAGTATTTTTAAAACTTCAAACGCTTCGGTTACAAACTTAGATTTTTCGTAATTGTTATTTAGGTTGTAACGCTTTGATAAAGTGATAAGCTTAAAATCAAGACCAACAACTGCGTTTTCTATGTATTCGGCTAACTTTTCTTTACCATATTTTTTTAGGAATTCGTCTGGGTCAAGATTTTCTGGTAAAGTCACAACTCTAACATCAAGTCCATCGTCCATAAGAATATCAATGGCACGAAAACTTGCTTTTTGACCGGCAGAATCACCATCTAAACATAAAACAATTTTATTGGCGAATCTCTTTAACAACTTAGCGTGATATGGGGTTATTGCTGTACCCATACAAGCTCCTGAGTTTTCAAAACCAGCTTTTGATAGGGCTATAACGTCCATAGCACCTTCGCCAATTAAGATATAATCAAGTCCACGTTCTTGTTTGATACGCTTGATATTATTAATATTATAAACTGTTTTACTTTTATCAAAAATAACAGTTTCTTTGGTATTGCGATATTTTGCAAAGTTGCCATCTTCTAGTTGTCTTGCTGTAAAACCTATACAGTCACCATACACATTGACAATAGGAAACATAAGTCTAGTTGCCATAACATCAAATGTTCTACCATTTTTTGTATCGCACAAACCAGCTTGTTCCATAGTAGAAACTGAAACTTTGTTTTGTTTCAAGAAATCAACTAAGCTTGTCCAGCCGTTAGAGTAACCGATGCCAAATTTTTCTGCTATGTCTTTATCTAAACCACGCTTTTGCATATACTCTAAGGCTACTTTTGCCTGAGGAAGTTTTAAGTTCTCTCTATAATGACTAAGTGCTAGATTGTTGGCTTGATACATACGTTCTTTTATTTTGTTTTGTTCAATAACTTTTTCGTCGCCTGTCCATTCAGGTAGTTCAAGTCCAGCATCTTTTGCAAGATGTTTAACTGCGTTCATAAAGTCAAGCGATTCGATTTTTTGGATAAACTTGATTACATCTCCACTTTCGCCACAGCCAAAACAGTGATAGTATTGCTCCATTTCGTTTACAGCAAAAGAAGGGGTCTTTTCAAAATGAAATGGACAACACCCCCAATAAGTTTTTCCCTTTTTATTAAGTTGAACATATTTAGATACAGTAGATACTATATCGCATTTTTCTTTTAACTGTTCTATAAAATCAGTTGGATATCCTTTGTTTTGCAAATTAGTTCTCCAATTACTTAACATAACATATATTCGGCAAGTTTTTGCTTTTTCCTTTTTTTTATTTAATTTTTTTATAAAATACAAAAAACTCACTAAAATAGTGAGTTTTTATTGCTTTTTAGAACGTTTATGATTGATAAGTATTGTTATTAAAATAAATGCAAGGCCAAATGGTGGAAGTATAAAGAACATTATAATGCCTGGAAATAAGCTAACAACGTTTTTTTTCTTTCTAAATGCTTCAAGTTGCTCTGGCGTTGGTGTTTGTGGTACATCAATAGGATAATTGTTTTGCTGTGTATTGTTAGTTGGCTGTTGTATTGGATATGGCACGCCACAATATGGACAAACTGGCGATTTTAAATCTCTTTTTGCCCCACAACACTCGCACTTGTTCATTTGCATACTCCTTTATATAACAAATATTATATTAAGAGCGTGTTTTTGTCAATAAAAAAGGTGCTCTATAAAGAACACCTTTTTAAATTACCTAATAATTATTTACGAGGATTTTTGATGTTAGCTTGTGCAGCAGCCAAACGTGCGATTGGAACACGGAATGGAGAGCAGCTAACATAAGAAAGACCAGCTCTGTGGCAGAAGTCGATAGAACTTGGGTCGCCACCGTGCTCACCACAAATACCAAGTTTGATATTTGGACGAGTTTGTTTACCAAGAGATGCTGCCATTTCTACTAATTTACCAACACCGTTTTGGTCAAGACGAGCAAATGGGTCTTGTTCGAAAATTTTCTTAGCGTAGTATTCAGACAAGAACTTACCTGAGTCGTCACGGCTGAAACCAAATGTCATTTGAGTTAAGTCGTTTGTACCGAATGAGAAGAACTCAGCTTCTGTTGCGATTTGGTCAGCAAGTAAAGCTGCACGAGGAATCTCAATCATTGTACCAACATGGTATTTAAGTTCTACACCTGCTTCTTTGATTACTCTATCAGCAGTTGATGTTACTACGTCTTTAACGTATTTTAATTCTTTGATTTCGCCAACTAGTGGGATCATAATTTCTGGAACGATATTATAACCACATTCTTTTGAAACTTCGATAGCTGCTTCGATAACAGCTTGTGTTTGCATTTCAGCGATTTCTGGATATGTAACTGCTAGACGGCAACCACGGTGACCCATCATTGGGTTGAATTCGTGTAGGTCAGCAATTGTTTGTTTTAATTCTTCAAAGCCAAGGTTCATTTCTTTTGCAAGAGCTTTGATATCTTCGTCTTCGTGTGGAACGAACTCGTGTAGAGGTGGATCCAAGAAACGAATTGTAACAGGCATACCTTTCATTGCTTTGTATAGACCTGCGAAGTCT
>JAZRTN010000168.1:0-1354 GCA_045652045.1 Clostridia bacterium | reverse complement strand
AGTATATAGAGCCTATGCTTGATATACTAAACAATAGTAATGTAAAAGCTACTTTTTTTGTAGGTGGTAGTTGGGTGGCTCAAAATAAAGAAGTGTTTACTAAAATTATAAAAGCAGGTCATGAGATAGGAAATCATGGTTATTATCATAAGGACCAAGCCAAGCTTAACTTATCAAAAAACAAAGAAGAAATAATATCATGTCATGATATAGTAAAAGTGATTAGTGGCACAGAAATGAAGCTTTTTGCACCTCCAAGTGGCAGTTATTCTAAATCAACTGTTTCGGCGGCCAAGAGTTTGGGATACAAAACGATCATGTGGTCGAAAGACACAATTGATTGGAGAGACAAAAATACCGACCTAATAGTCAGTAGAGCAACCAAAGACCCAAAACCAGGCGAACTAATTTTAATGCACCCAACAGAATGTACAAAAAATTCCTTACAGTCTATAATTGATTTTTATAAGCAAAAGGGCTTTAAACTTGTTACGGTATCTGAAAACTTAGAGTAAATTAATATCACAACAAAAAAAGTTGTGATATTTTTTATATATTTATTTAACATTGTGGTATAATAACATTAGAGGTAAAAAATGAAAGTAAAAACATATACATATCCGAGTGGATTAAGACTAGTAGTAGAGACTTTATCTGACAGCAAAGCTGCGACTTTGTTTGTAGGCGTTAATACCGGTAGCGTTAATGAAACAGATACCAATAATGGTATTTCTCACGTAATAGAGCATATGTTGTTTAAGGGCACAACTACACGTGATGCCCAACAAATTAGCAAAGAGCTTGAAGACCTTGGTGCTAACGTAAATGCATTTACTAGTAAATATCATACTTGTTTTTATGCTAGCTGTATGACTGAATACATAGACAAAAGTTTTGACGTGCTATCTGATATGATTTTTAATTCTGTCTTTGACCAAAAAGAATTAAACAAAGAACTAAAAGTAATCTATGAAGAAATTGATATGTATCAAGACGACCCAAGCAGCGTTTGTTATGATAGATTTAATGAACTGTTTTTTGCCGGTACAAAATTAGAAAAAAATGTTATCGGCACAAAGCAAGTTTTATCAAAACTAACAAGACAAGATATTATAGACTATATTTCTATGTACTATACAGCACCCAATATGGTTATTTCTGTTGCAGGTGGCATTGATTTTGATAGAGCAAAACAGCTTTGTGACAAATTTTTTGCAAATAACTTCAAAGGTACAGCCAAACCAAACGTATGCAAGATAGATCATACACTTATACATAAACCTAAACCAACTTTCGATTATATTAAAAAAGACATTGCTCAAACTCACATTATATTTGGTTATCCTACTTACAG
>JAZRTN010000167.1:0-3935 GCA_045652045.1 Clostridia bacterium | reverse complement strand
TTGATTAAAATCTTTTTTGTTTTTATTAAGATAGAATATATTCGCACTTTATCGACATTTTAGTGCTAAAAATCCAAAATTAATGCAAAGATTTTACTCTCAGCAGTGGCGTTTTTAATTTCATTATTTTTAAATTGTGATAAACTGGCCTTGTTCTCAATTTAAGGAATCAAAAAAATTATAGGTTAAATATGTTTGGAGGATTATATGGAAACTAACTCAACTCAAATTAAATTAGTCGTTATAGACGACAACCAAAACACAAGAGAAACACTTGTATCTCAACTAAAAAGCACAAATGATTTTGTTGTAGTAGGGGAAGCTTCTGATGGGGCAGAAGGCTTAGCTATTATCGAAAAGACTTTGCCAGATATTGTACTATTCGATATTGTACTACCAACAATAGATGGTTTCGAACTTTTAGAAAAAGTAAACACTGATGATCTTATTACAACAAAACCAAAAATGCTTGTTATGTCTTCTTTAAAAAATGAAGGTTTTATACAAAAAGCAATTTCGCTTGGCGCAAGCTATTATATGCAAAAGCCAATCCAATTTGATATGCTTTCAAAACGTCTTAAAGATTTGTTAAAAGATTTTACTTTGTCTGATATGGGAGACAAAGTTATTTCTCTAAAATCATCAAAGACAAGAATCTTAGACGAAAAGATTAGCAACATCTTTATAACAGTAGGAATCCCTGCACATATAAAAGGTTATCAGTTTTTAAGAGAAGCAATCAAAATGGCAATCGACAACCCAGAGATTATCAACTCTATTACAAAGCAGCTTTACCCATCAATTGCTTGTAAGTTCGAAACAAGTGCAAGCAAGGTAGAGCGTGCCATAAGACACGCAATCGAAGTCGCTTGGAATAGGGGTAAAATCGAAAACATTAATAACCTATTCGGTATAAAAGTATACAACAGTAACGAAAAACCAACCAACGGAGAGTTTATTGCATTAGTCGCTGATAAGATGCTTATAGAGGGCGCATAAACACAAAAAAACAACAACTAAAATCATCAAAAAACACTAAAAAAATATTATTAAAATTACTAGACATTTTATATATTTATACTTATAATATAGTAGTTTTTAATATAGGTAACAAATTTAGTATGTCTATATAGTAAAAACAATTTTTAATTGTCTATAATATATTATAGATAAACATAATATTAAACCTTTTCAAAGGAGTGTTTTATGAAAAATCCTGTTTACGTTAGATGTCCAAGATGCGAACTTAACTATATCCAAAAAAAGGATAAGTTCTGTAATGTTTGCAAATTAGAAATGAAGGCAGTTGGAACATTAGGCCTTGACGAAAACTTAGACCTAGAACTTTGCCCAGTATGTAAAGTTAACTACATTAACCCAGACGAAGATATGTGCGTTGCTTGCGCAAAAGAAAAAGCCCTTGAAGAAGGTCTTATCAATGATGTTGATAACGATAGCGATTGGGAAAGCATCAACAATGATGACGGAGTTTATAGCGAAGAAGAAGAAACAGGCGAAATGGTTTCTATTACAGACCTAGACGACACAGACTTTGATGATGATGATACATTGGGCCTTGGATTGGACGATGACGAGGACTTAATCGACGAAAAAGTTGATGACGATACATTTGATGATTTAGATGACGCCTTCGACGATTTAGACGATGACGATGATGACGTTTTTGATGATGAAGATTAATATTTAAAAATAAAGACACCATATTTGTGGTGTCTTTTTATTTTGTGATTAAAATTATATTTTTTTGTTAATAATGTCTTAGGGGTAGTGTATGCGAAAAAACACAACAAGCTTACAAGAAATAAAACAAAAGATACTATCTTTAAAAGGCACACCAATAACAGTACACGCCAACCGTGGCAGAAAACGTTTTGAAAACTATCTAGGCGTTATTGACAATGTTTATCCATCAGTGTTTACAATTAAACTAAAAAACAGTCAAACGCAAGACAATCTAACTTGTTCATATAGTGATGTTTTGTGTGGTGATATTATTATTGATATAGAAAAAATATAATTATCAAACTCACAAACAATCTTCCTAAACAAAAAACTATGCATTTTTTTACAAGACTATCAATATATTAGTTTATATAAAAATGTTTTAGGGGGATTAAAAATGGCAGAAGAGCTAAACCAAGAAAAACTCACCGTTTGCACTAGACAAAAACTAACAAGTGTTCAATTGAAAAACACAACTACAATCGCACATCAAACTAACAAAATATCAAAGATTTTGACTGTTGTTGCGTGCGCAAACGTAGGCAAAGTAGAAACTTCAAACGCAGGAGCGAAGTTTGGTGTTAATGTTAGATATGAGGCCCTAGTTTGCCTTGAAAATGGCGAAATAACAACAATCTTACAAACAGACTCTGCAAACACAACGGTCGAAAATCAATTAATTAATGAGCATACAGACGTTGATGTTTTTTGTGTTGTGTTAGACGTTAGTAGCTCTCTTACAAATGGCGAAATTACAGTAAACAGCCTTATTGGTTGTGAAGTTTATATTTCTAATCACAACCTAAGTGTCAAACAAGCACCACGACCAGAAAATGTCTATACAAAAGAAAGTGAAATTAAATTAACATCTCACAAATGTAGTGTGTTGCACTCTGCTACTGTAATGCATGAGTTAGACTTGCAAGGTAAAGTTAACAAACTTATCTTTTGTGGGTTTACAGGTTGTTCTAAAAAAATAACCCCAAACAATGACTACTTTACTCTGAACGGACAAATGACTATCAACCTTATGTGTGAGTATGAAGATGGCCAACTTAAAAATATTGTCAAAGACATAGACTTTTCGGAAGAAGTTGAGTGTAAGGGGTTAAGTTGTGATGATATTATGCAAACAAGATTATGTTTTGACAAACCGTGCTCAACAAATTTAGTAACGGACCAAAATTCTAATAACTTAGTCAATATCGAATTGCCTTATACTATCTGCGCCCAAATTTATCAGCAAACAACACGAGAGTTTATTATTGATGCGTATAGCACAGAAAAGGAAGTTAACCTAACATTAGAGTCTTTTGAACAAAATGAGTTTTTAGATACTCAATTTGTCGAAGATAAGATTATCTCAACCTTTACTTTAACCGAAGATGCTCCAAGAGTAGAGCGCATACTTTTATCAAACGGCGAAAACATTTCTGTCGTAACTGCCTTTGCAAAAGATGGCGAAATTGTTTTAGAGGGTATAGCTAATATAGGAACAATCTATTACAGCGAAGACGATGATGGCAATAAGGTTTTAAACTCAGTCGTAATTGATGTGCCGTACTCATTATCAGTTCAAGCTCCGTTAGTAAAAGCAGGCGATAATGTCGAAGTAGAAGTTGCTCTTGGTGAAGTTATAGTCAAAAACAAAAAGGGTAGAGAACTAGAAGTAATAGCAAACATCAATATCAGTTATAATATTAATAGACCCAATGTTTTTGCAATCTCTACCGAAATTAACTTTGGCGAACAAAAACAAGAAAAAGATTATGCCTTAGAAATATATGTCGCCAAAGAAAACCAAACCCTATGGGATATAGCAAAGTACCTTAACATCTCACAAGAAAATTTGTTAAACCAAAACCCAGAAGTGGTATTGCCATTAAGTGCTGGCGATAAACTAGTTGCCTACCACGGTGGCAAAAATATCGATTAATGTAAAAAAAAGACTAGATGCCTAGTCTTTTTTATTTTTTCTACAAAATAACTTAGTTTAATATAGTGCGCCTTGCCAATACTTTTTGTAGGAGAATATTATGAAAAAGTTTTGTGTAATAATTTGTTTGTTGGTAGTAGGCGTAACTTCTATTTTGATGTCTAATCTTTCTTACAAAAAACCACCTCAAAAAGTAAGTTATTTAAGAATACATATACGAGCCAATTCTAACTCAACGTTAGACCAAAATATTAAG
>JAZRTN010000166.1:0-3112 GCA_045652045.1 Clostridia bacterium | reverse complement strand
TTAATCATACCATTACTATAAAAAATTTATTGATGGATGGATCAGAAATCCATATAGCAAAAGACGACTAAATAAGCCGTCTTTTTTTATTGGTGTGAGTAAGAGGATTTGAACCTCCGACCTATCGCTTAGGAGGCGATTGCTCTATCCAACTGAGCTATACCCACATAAGAGAGTAAAACTCTTGGTTTTACTCTTGAACTTTTGGGGTAACAAACATTTGTGTTACAAGGCTAGTTATATCAGTTTTGGCGTCGTCCTCAGATATTTGTGTTATTTCGCCATTACTGAATAAAAATGCTTTGCCATATATTGTTTGTGTGGTTTGATCGTCGTGAATATATGTTCCGTCTCCATAAGCAAGGAAAGGTCTAACTTTGCTGTCTGGCAAAGATATTTCGTTTAGTATACTTTTGCCGTCTAGGGTATAATCTATGCGTTCTTCGTAGTGAGGTAAAATGCTAATATCTGTTAAGCCAAGGCCTGGGATATATGTTTGATAATTTGGGTCGATAGATTCGCCTTCCAATTCTGCTTGGGCATAAACGGTTTTTGCGCAGTTCATACTTCCAGCGCTGCCGCCAACAATTAGGGCATTTGTGTCACGTATTATTTCTTTTAGATTAATGTTTTGAAAAAATTTATTTTGAGTTGGAACGTGGCCGCCACATAGGAAAATAAAGTCTGCACTTGATATGATTTCTTTTGCTCTATCTTTTGTTCTTCCGTCTAAAACTGTATAGTGCTTGAAAGGAAATGTCATTTTGAAAGACTCTATAGCTATATTTGCATATAAGTCGGTAGCTTCATAGTTGTCTTCCACACTTGCAACAAAGACAAAATTGTCTTGTTTTGGTGTTAATTTTTTGATTATATCTAAAATACCATTTTTATTGCCAAAGTGGTGGGGTATTCTTACTCCATCTTCTGTTTTGTAGTTTAAGTCTAAACAACTTGTTAGTAAAACGTCCATAATAATTTTCCTTTTAGTAAATATTATATATTATAATCTTTTGATTGTTCTATGTATTGTAAATATTGTTGCATATTGATATTTAATGGTGGTGTGTTATATTCCTTAATACAAACCTCATAAGCAAACTTTGGCTTGATGACGCCCGTTGCGTATTTGATTTGGTTGTTTGCCTGCCATTTGACGGCGTCATTTAGCTCTAAAAACTCAAAAATACCTTTATTGGAATAATCTGCATGTTCAAACAAATACCATTTTGAGCCCTGTTTATAAACCAAATATGTGTGACTAAAACCTGAGTTGTCTATTGTAGGTTGGTAGGCCGAAATCCAAAAAGTTTTAAACTCATAATTGTTAAATTTAAACCAAGCTCTTTCTATTTCTACTTGGTCATAACAGTGGCCTACTTTGTTTTTAATGATTTGTTCTACGCTGAGTAATTTCCAATCATTAAAACATGCTTGTTGGAATTGGTCGCTATTACTATCAAATAATTTATTGCCTGTTTTATCTATTACACCATATTGTATATTATTATCTAAAAATTGCATTAACTCTTGTGGAGTTTTAATTGATTTTAGCATATGTGTCACCATGTTAATAAAAATATTAACATTTTTAGTATATCATAAGATATATAAAATTGCAATTTATAACTATTTAAAATGTTTTTGTGACAAAAAAAGATGGCCAGCTTGCCATCTTTTTTGTTTATCTTATTTTTGATAGAGTTTTTGCTACTTTTGTTTCGTATTTAGTAGGCATTTTGTATTCCCAACAGCCAGCTGCTTGTCCTGGAACGTTCATGCGTTGTTTTTCGTTTTGAACTAAATAGTCTTGTATTTGAAGTATAACAACTTCACTTTTGCTTTCAATCATTTTTCTAATACAATCAAAGTGTATTTGCTTATTATTACCACATTTGATATTTAATAGATTGCAAAAAGTTTTCTTTTCTTGCTTTGATAAGCTGTTTAGATAACCTATAAATGTGTTATTGTCGTGTGTTCCAAGATAGTATAAAGAGTCTTGTTCTACTTTGTCTGGTAAGTATCTAAGGTTTTTCTTGTTTTCCATAATCATTTGAACAACGCACATGCCTTTAAGGTTAAACATTTTTCTAATCTTAGTTGCTTCTGGTCTATCTAGGCCTAAGTCTTCTATAACTAGACTTGACATATCACAGTTTTGTTTAAGAGTGTTAAAGAAATCTTTGCCACCCTTTTTATGCCACTTGCCAACTTTTTGTTTTTTAGCGTCCCATTCGTAATGTTCAACATAACCTAAGAAGTGGTCTAGTCTTAAAATATCATACTTGGTTAAAAGCAATTTGATTTTACTAATCATAAAATCATAGTTGTTTTGCTTCATATAATCCCAATTGTATACACAAGTGTGCCAGTTTTGACCGTCTTTACAAAAATCATCTTTTGGTACTCCACCATAGACTAATGGGGTTAGGGTGTTTGGCTCTACTTTAAATTGGTCAGCATTTGCAAAGACATCATATGAGTTTGGGTCAGGGTAAATAGGCAAGTCGCCAAGAATTTTAACGCCCTTTTGTTTTGCGTAAGCTCTTACTTTTTGCCATTGGGAATTCAACAGATATTGAAAATATCCATATTTTAAAATTTCATCTGAATTTTCTTTGATAAATTGTTTGTATTGTTTAGAGTTTTTATTCCAATATTCTTGTGGGATATTTCTAAAATTATCAGTATTGTGTTGGTTTAAAAGTGCTCTAAAACATGAGTAGTCGTATAGCCATGGACTAGTTTTAAACTCTTTCTTTACAGCTAGCTTTGTTTTGTCATCAATTTTTAAATAACTTAATTCTAAAAGTTTTGCCTTTTCGGCTTTTACTTGTTCAAATGCAACTTTTTTAGTCTTAGAAAGTTTTTTTAATAATTTTAAGTCATTTTGCGTGATTTTACCTTGTGTTAACAATTCTTCTGGATCAACATACATCTCATCAAAAGAGTAGCAACAAGTTGAAGAGTATGGGCAATTATAAATGTTTGTTGTGTTAAGTGGTAAGATTTGCCAAATGGCTAAATTATTTCTTGAAAGAAAATCAATAAAATCAAAACTTGATTTTCCAAAGTCGCCAATACCATATTGACTAGGTATTGAAGATAC
>JAZRTN010000165.1:0-1833 GCA_045652045.1 Clostridia bacterium | reverse complement strand
CAAGAAATATATATTATGTATATATAAAAATAAAAAAAACAGACAAAATTCAATCAATAGTTTTTTTGTTACAATTCTTCAAATGTTTTAATGTTTTTTAAGTGATTTTTGTTAAAATTGCGATATAGCAAAAATAATTTTTCTCATGTTTTTAACAAACAACACAAGGGTGAGGGTATTTGATGAAGATTGCAAAAATTAATGCTTTAAATGGTGTAAATAATATTTCTAAAGCGCAAAAACCAACTTCGAAGATAAGTTTTGGTGAATATACAACCGATGGCTGGGATGGTATGCGCCCTTGGCTTGAGGGGCATATGTTTGACCTTGTTATGTATAGACCGCACAGTAATCCTTTTAATATTGAAAATCGTTCTAAGAAGGGGCAGTATTCTAGATTTTTGCTTAATCCAAAAGATGAAAAATATAAGAAACTTGTAATTATAATGAAGCCTACAAGCAGAGTTGAAACAACAAGTGGCCCTTGGTTTTATATTACGACTCAAAGAAGTGAAGATGCTTATAAATCAAGAATTAAAAATGGTAAGATTGAGAACTTAACAAAGTTTGGCGAAGAGGAAAAATTTATTTCAACAGAAGGCGAACTCAGTGTTGCTTCAAGACTTTTTAATCCTCTGAACCCTAAAAAAGAAATAAAAGATAATCCAAAAGTTCATCAAGATAAAAATGGAAATATAACATTTGACAGACAATCAAGAAGACTTTTCCAAAGGTTTGCTGAAGAAAATAATCTTGAAATAAAAAATGCAATTGCTTATATGACTGAGTAGAATTTAATTCTACTCAGCTTTAATATTTTTGGCTCCAAAGCTCTTTGCCATAAGCATTGAATGCTCTGCGACTTTTTAATGTGTTGTTTTCAAAAAAGTCAATGTAGGCATAGTTTCCGTTTTCCCAATATTTTTTGCAAGTTCCATGTTTTTTGCCATTTTTATAATCGCAATCAGCTTCTGGGTTTCCGCTTTTGTAATATTTAACCCAATTGCCATTTCCTTTATCATTCAAATAAGACCCTTTTGCTGATATTGCGCCATTTTCATGGTATGAAATGAAAGGCCCTTCAAGTTTTCCATTTTTGAATATTGCTTCTGCTTTAACATTCCCATTTTGATAAAAAGTTGTTTTTTTACCATTAAGCACGCCATTTGTATAATTTTCGATTACTTTGACTTTTCCAGTGTAGCTATAGCTTGTTGATTTTCCGTGTAGTTTGCCATTTAAGAAATTGGATTTCATTTCTGGCTTGCCGTTGTCATAATAAAGAGTTTGAATGCCATTTGGTTTGCCGTTTTTGATACGTCCTGCTAGGCTATATTCACCATTTGGGTGATAGTTCCAAATAAAAGCGTCTATTTCTTTGTTGTTTTTATATATAGTTTTACCTATCATTCTTCCTTGTGTGTTGTAGTTATAGAAATCACCTTCTTTAAAATCAAGAGTTTTTGTTGTTGGGTTTTCTCTGAATTGCCCTTTGGATTCAATGTTGCCGTTTGGGTAAAATGTTATAAAACTCATATTTTTATAGCTATTTGAGAATTTTCTCTCTATTTGCATGTGTCCGTTTTCATCGTATTCACATTCGTCTCCAGCTATAATTTTGTTATTTACTATTTCGAATTTATAAGTGTAAAAAGCGATGTTGTTATCGTTGTAAAACCTTGTTGTTTCTATTGTTTTGCCTTCTTTTATGAGCGTAAGTGTTTCAAAAGTTGTATATTTTGTTTTTTTGAAAATATCAACTAATTTTTCTCTTTCGTGTTTTGATTGTGTGATTTTATTTACGTGGTCTGAAATATCTGTGTAGTAATATTT
>JAZRTN010000164.1:0-8715 GCA_045652045.1 Clostridia bacterium | reverse complement strand
TAGGTAGACCTACAAAAAACAAAAGTGTAAGTAGTACCAACCCTATATAAAAGAGTACTAACTTTTTTCTTTTATCCTTTCTAACTGTAACAGTGTTTGATAATAAGTAATCTTTGTAATTGAGATACGACTTGTCTATACAATTAAAAAAACTAAATATATAATAAAAAAATAAAACTATACCTCTTATAAAAAATAAGTGTTTTATTTTGTTTATTAGTTTGTGAGTTTTTGTAGTGGTTAGCTGATTATTGCAATAGCTATAAACACCTTTGTCTCCACTACACACATATGCCCCACAAATAACTCCACAGCCTTGTGGTTTATTAATTAAACTATCATATTTTTTCATACTGAAATTATAAACACTTTAAAAATGTTTATTCATTAAAGTAGCTTTAACCTAATAAATTTAACAAAAAAAATAGGCAGGAATGCCTATTTTGTAAAAGTCTAATAATTAAACATTGTGGCGTTGTTGGAACTTTTCTACTCTACCACTGGTATCAACGATTTTTTGTTTGCCAGTATAGAATGGGTGACATTTGTTGCAAATATCAACTTTAATAACATCACCAGGTTTAGTAGATTTAGTTTGGAATTTTTGTCCACAAGCGCAAATTACTTCAACTTCATGATAATCTGGATGTACATTCGCTTTCATACTTTCACCTCTTAACTAATTATGCTTATGTAGAATATCACACTTATTTGAATTAGTCAACAATTTTTTTTATTAAATTGTATATATTATATTAATTTAAGGCAAAATTTTGGTTTTTTTAGGGTTGTTTTTGTGTTTAAACACACTAACCACATCACCAGCACCCAAAACTAACACAACTTTATTAGTTAAATCTAGGGCTTTTATTTGACCAATAAGGCTAGTTTTATTAACAGGATTAAATACTTTAAGAGTTTGGTTTGTTGCCAGAATACGCTCCTTTAAGGCGTTGCAATCACCAAATTTATCGTACTTTTCTCTTGCAGAATAAGTGTCTACCAAAACCAAGCTATCAGCCCCGTTAAAACACTTTGAAAAGCTTTTTATCAGGGTTTTTGTTCTAGAATATGTATGGGGTTGAAAGACCACAATAATTGTTTTTTTGAAAACTTCTTTGCAAGTTTTTATTGCACATTTTATCTCTGTTGGGTGATGAGCATAGTCAATTATAACCGGAGCAGAATTTATAGTTGAAACTTGTTCAAAGCGCCTGCCTACATTATTAAAATCACTTAACGCTTGCAACACTTTATCCCTTGGCAAGTTATAATAATTAGCCACTCCAACAACAGCTAGGGCATTTAGTAAGTTGTGTTTGCCGTAAACATTAAGACTAATTTTGCCATAAAAATTATTCTCAATATAACAATCGCAACTATATTTGCCGTTTTTATGTTTTATATTGACAGCTTTAACATCTCCATCAAAACCAAATGTTGTTAAACTGCTACATATAATATTATTTTTGTGTTTAAAAGATATAAATACTCGAGATTGAGTGCCTTGACAAAATCTATTAAAAGACTTTTTAATATTGCCTATATTTTTAAAGTAATCTAAGTGCTCTTTTTCGATATTAGTAACAATGCTAACATTAGGGGTTAGTTTAAGAAAACTATCTTTATACTCGCACGCCTCGGTTATAAAGTAATCACTACCCCCAACCAACACGTTGCCACCTATATCTTGCCACTCACCACCAATATGTATGGTAGGGTTTTTGTTGCAAGCAATAAAAACTTTACTCAGCATTGCAGTTGTGGTAGTTTTTCCGTGCATACCTGCAACTGCTATTACATTATCATACATACTAGATATATATGCCAAAAATGTCGCTCTATCAACGCACTTTATATTAAGGCTTTTTGCATATGCAAGTTCACAGTTATCTTCCCCCACTGCTACCGTATATACAACCAGGTCTGGGCGTTTAATATTGTTTGGCTTATGCCCCTTATACACTTTAATATTTAAAGCTTTTAGTTGTTTTGTTGTGTCGTTTGAACAAAGGTCGCTACCACTCACAACAAAGCCCTTATTATGGGCTAATTTTGCAAGAGCGCTCATACTTACACCACCAATACCAATAAAGTGTATAAAACGTGTTTTTTGCAATAAATTGACTTTTTTCATACTAATTATATATGAAAAATTATATTAAAAAGTTTGCAATTATTGTGTCAATGGTATAAAATGTAATTAGTCAAGCGATTGACTAATTTAAAAAGGATGGTATATAGACTTGAAAATTTCTGATGTACGCGTAAGAATCGTGAAGAAAGACGACAGCAAACTTAAAGCCGTTGCTTCTATCACAATTGATGAATGTTTTGTAGTTCATGACATCAAAGTTATTGAGGGCAGCCAAGGTTATTTTATAGCTATGCCAAGCCGCAAAACTCCAGATGGCGAATACAAAGATATCGTTCATCCACTTAACACCGAGACAAGAGAAGAAATCAGAACTGCAATCCTTGCAGAGTTCGAAAACGCTTTAAAAGCAGAATAATTGTTGGGAGTTTGCAAGTCTACTTAAAATATAGATTTGCTTTGTGTTTCTAAAAAAAATGCCGCTAAGTATAGCGGTATTTTTACGCCCATTTGAGTTTATATGTATTATATTTAAATAAAAAAAGACTAGGTATTTTACCTAGTCTTTTTGTTTTTATTAAGCTGCTTGATAATCAAAGAATTTGTTAAATTCAATTCTTATTCTTGCAATTGTAGGATATTGTCCTTCTTCTAAATCCCAATTATCAATGTTAAATCCTGCATCTGTTAAAGTTGTGTAGTTACCAGAAACTTTCATTGAATCTGCATCAACGTGTTTGCCACCAACTTTTTCGTCAGCACTTGCTTTTGTTGTGTAGATACTGTTTACTACTACGCCTGAATGATGAGTTTCTCTTGTTGCAACATCTTGTTCGTTGTCGTAGTCTGTAAGACCTGTATATCTGTTTAGAGATACACTGTATTTTACAGTAGCAGTCATATCAGCAACTGTGTAGCAGTTGTTAACTTCTGAACCAAAACCAATGATTACTGCAAAACCAGCAGCTGCACCGTTTTTGAAGTTTGCTACTTGGTTGTAGATTTCTGCATCACTTAATGCACTTATATCTCCACCATTGTCAACGCTGTTTAGTTTAGCGATTGCATAGCAAGTATAGTAGAAGCCAGATTTGTAATTGTTAACTGACATTATTGTAATTTTTGTACCTTCTTGGTCGCCTCTTAGTCCGTTAATAACTGATGCTAGACCACCAGCATAGTAACCAGTTACTGTTGAACCTTCAACAAAGCTGTATGTTACACTGCCGTGACCGTAACCAACGATACCACCTGCATAGAAACCTGTTACAGTTTTTGCATAGCTTGCACTCTTGTTGATGGCACCAACTTTGCTACCTTCGCCTAGGGCGATGTAACCAGCGATACCACCTACAAAGCTTGCATTTGCTTTTGTAGAGATGCTTGTTGCACCTTTGATTTCGCAATCGCTTGCTACTACGCAAAGGTCGATCAAGCCTGAGTTGTTACCAACGATACCACCAAGTTGTGCTTGATAAGTACGTTTTGTTGTGATTTTTGTATTGTATGCATATGAATGCATAATGCTGCCACCTAGACCATAGTTGTTACCAGCGATACCACCTACGAAGATGCCAAAGCCGTTAACTGTGTCTAGTGTAACTATGCTAGATGCTTTTGCATAATCAATAACACCTGTGTTTTGACCAGCAATACCACCAACATAGATTGTGAAGTAGTTTACACTTGGAACAAGTGCTGGATCATAGAATACATCATTGTCCATTGTTTGTTCAAGTACAATAGTTGCACTTGCGTATTTAATAGTACCTTTGTTGATAGCTGTAATACCACCAAGTTTTCTAGCAACTGCTTTGAAGTTTGTAACAGTTGTATAAACAGCAGGGATATTACCTTTCTTTTCTGTACCAGTGATAATAGCACCAGGTTTTGAAGTGCTCTCGCCATTGAAACCAATGATACCACCAGCATAGTCAGCTACAACATCGTTAAATACTACGTTGTCAACTGTGATGTTTTTGATTGAGTGGCCTTCTGTGTGAGTTGCAAGACCAAATAGTGTACCAAACATTGTTGCATATAGGTTGTTTGTAACGTTAGTGATAGTTACGTTAAGAACATTTGCACCATCGTTAGTACCTGCAATTGTACCGATTGCATAACCTTTGTATGCCTCTTCTGTACCAATAAATGTTACGTTATCAAAAGTTAAGTTAGAAATAATTGCGTTAGCACCAAGTCTTTCAAACAAACCAGCTTTGCCGTTTTGAGTAGAAAGTTTGATTGTTAAGTTTTTGATTACTGGGTAACGTTCTTGACCACTTGTTGGGTCTGTGAATTTTTCACCAGTTAAAGTACCATTATAGTATTCGATTGGATCCCATTCAAATCCTGTTAGATCTAAGTCTTCTTTAATTGTGAAGCTACCGGCATCTTTGTTGTTGTTTAGTAAAGTACGGAAGTTAGAAGGAGTTGTATTAGAATCAATAACATTGCTACCTTTTACTTCGCTAATGTCGATTTCGTATACTGAACCAGCAATGCTTTCTCTGTTAATTATTGGGTACTCTACTTGACCTTCTTTGAACATTGTCCATACGGTGTCAAAGTTCCAATATCTAATATAATCAGAAGCTACTTTTCTGTATGATACAAAGTTTGTTTGATCTTTAAATTCATCAACAGTAAGTTGTTTGCTTTCAGCTACTTTTGAGATATCGCCAGTTCTAAATGCTGAAAGGTTTGTATAAGTAAAGCTACCTTCTGTTTCAAAAGTTTTTAGTTCGCTCCAATAGTTACCAAAAATTCTATTTTCGTAAATTGCTGAGCTAGCACCTGTTGAAACATTTTCACCAACAAGACCTGCGGCTGTTGTGATAGCATTAGTTTTTTCTGTATTAATAACTGCATAGCAATCAATGATGTCTGCTGTAAAGTATGTTGTTACGCCATCTTTTGTTTCTGAAAGTGGAGCGTTTTTACCAGCGATACCAGCAAAGTTGCCATCAACTGTTTTTTGAACATAGCCACGGTAGTAGCTTTCTGTAATTTTGCTTGCTTCGTTGAAACCAACTAAACCACCAATAACTTGACCAGCTGCTGCAATGTTGATTTTTGCATTGCTGATTGCTCTATCAAAGATTGGAGTATTTGTTGTAGAACCAAAGTTGTGTCCAACTACACCACCGATAACTGCGTTTGCTTTGTTGCTTTCGATTTGATTAAAGATTGTTTCTTCGTTAACTACTAGGTCTTCACCAGAACCAGTTGTTGTGATAACTACTTTTGAATCAGTAGATACTTTACAGTTTCTGATAGCGCCTTTGTTAATAGCTGCGATACCACCAACATAATCAAATTCACCTGTGATGTTTACACCTTTTAAAGTAAGGTTTGAAACAACAGCGCTTGATTCTAGGTTAGCAAATAGGCCAGCTTTTGTAAGTGATTCGTAATTGTTGTTGTACTCTCTCATCATAGTTGTTAGAGCTGTGTCAACTTTTGTTTCTGAACCATTTACTGTTTGAGTTTCTTGGCTAGCTTCAATTTGCTCTTGTGTATAAGGGCTGATATCCATGTTAGAAATTGTGTAACCATTACCATTAAAAGTACCTTTGAAAGTTTCAAGAGGCAACCATTTAGAGTTAAGCGCAAAGCTCTTTTCTAGTTCGTAGTTAGTTTCGTTAGTGAATTGAGAATCTTGTCCAATTTTTAATAGGTCAGCTTGTGAACCGATTAAGTATGGATATTCTTCTGAGCCGTCACGAACAACTACTTTGATAACGATATTTCTGTATTGTCTGTTAGAAGTAGTGATAACAATTTCTGTTTGACCACCTTTCTTAGCAGCATAATACTTTTCTGCTTTGTTAAATGAAAGAACAGTTGAGTCTTTTACGCCATCATAGTTGATTTTTGTATACTTACTTGCGTTTTTGAAAGTAAGTAGGTCATCAGTCTCAATAACATTACCTTTATTAAGAGTGATATAAGTTGAGTTTATATAGATTACTTCATTGTCTTTTGTAAAGTAGTAAACTGAAAGTCCAAGACTTACAACAGCTATTGCTACAACAAGAAAAACTAAAAATCTTTTCATAAACATCCTCCCATATTTGTTTAATGATATTATATATCAGTTACCCCTCAATGTCAATACTTAAATATTTTGTACAAATTGGGTTTTTAGCTATAAAAATTGGTAAAAAACCAGTATTTTTTATAAATTATTGCGCATTTCCTTGGTATTTTTCGTTACGAATGCCCTTGTGATAACACTCAAAGTTGTTAAGCCTATCTTGCACGTCAAGAGAGTGTTCTGAGTTAAGGAGTCTTTCCATATGAACATCTACATAAGTTTGAACCACATCTTTTGCTAGACTCTTTGTATATCTTATAGTGTTGTCTCTAATGCCAGCTGCATATTTTTGCAAAATCAAACCGTCATCTTCAAAATCTTCTGATTGACTTGCTGACATATCTCTCATAAAAAATTCGTCTTCATCTCTATAACGAGTCCTGCCATGGTTACCCACTTGTCCTCTAACTTTATCTTGTCTTGAATAAACAATTCTATCAGGCTCTGCCACAACTCTTGGGTCAATCAAATCTTGATAAACAAGTTGCTCTTGTTTGTTTTTAACGTTCATATAAGGGTCAAAGTCATTAATAATACGAATACGTTTGTAGGTGGCATAATCAATAGGTATAGTAAACAAAATAGCATCTGCTTGGTCGTGTTTGACTCTGTCCATTTCTCTAATAATAGCTGCGGCTTTTTCACTTTCGCCTTCACCAACTTTACCCACAACACCAAAAAGAATAGGTATAAAGTTGTCGCCAGGTTTATGTGTATGTCCACATTTAGCTAAAACTGCATAACATTGTGGAACTGTTCCTTCTCTATAATTGCTTGTTTTTACATATACCATAATTTTACCCCCAACCTTGTTTATTATATATATTGTAACATACAAAAAGTACATTTTCAATACACAAATAAAAAACGACAGAAACATATTCTGCCGATTTTTATGTGTCGATAATTAATTTTCGGTTAAAAATTCTCTTGGTAGAGCAACAAATGTGTCTTCACCAGGATACATCAAAGGCGCGCCGTTTTGTTCTTCGCGCTCTTTTGTTAACAAGTTTTTCTTTGCGATAGACTTAGCAATTGCTTTTGTAACAAAAGCTTTTCTATCTTCTAAACTACCTTCACCATTTAAAAGTAGGTGTTTTTGGATAGCAAACATAAATTTATAAACAAAGTTATATCTAAGGTTGGTATTAAAACCAACTAGTTTTCTTGATAATTTTAAAGCGTCTACTCCACAAAATTCAATCAAACCTTGGTTAAAACTATCAACAAATTTGTTAAAGCAATTTCTAGCCAAAGAATTTGAAGTTAAAAACTTGCCGTTTTGTTGATAAAAAACATTTAAATCTATTTCAATTAAAGGCAAATTTAATTGAGAAGCAACTTGTTTTAGTTGTAAATATGTTGGATTAACACTGCTAATACCATATCCATAATAGAACATAGCACATGGTTTTGAACTTTCGCCATCTAAAATTACTACGTTGTCGTTGGTAGTAAAACGGTCGTTACTGAACTTTTTGATAATTTGAGCTGGGGTTTTTAGTTTTGTCGCATTTCCATTAACAAATAAGTATTGATTATTTTTGTTAGCAGTTGCCACAAAATCTTTGTCGGTAATATCCCCAACAGATTTTACACTAACAAGGCTTGTTTGGTCTGTTGCTGCAATAAAGTTGTTCTCATTTACATTATATACAAAACCAAATGGCAATGTTGTGTCTTGTGTGCCTAGTTCTTGATAAGGATTGTAAAGAGTAATGTTACTATTACTAATAAGGTGTGTTGTTACAAAATTAGTTTGTTGGTTGTAATTTTCAACCAATTTATCTATTTGATTTGCGCAGAAAAATGGCTTAACACAAATTTTAAAGTTTTTTGTGTTAAACTTTGCAACATCAGAAAGTTGTTTTTTCCAAATACTTGCAGTAACTTTGGCATTTTTATTTTCAACGCTCATAATTTTGTTAACAAGAGTTACAACATTTTGTTCGTTGATATCTTTTGACTTGTTAAAATAGCCAGTCGCTGTGATTTGATCAATAGTTGATTTTACTAATTTGTAGTCATCTTGAAGTGTTTGTTTGTATTCAAGGTCTAAATCTTGTTCTTCATCAGTTAAAACGTTAAGTTCTGAACAAATGCCTTGACACACATCTTTGATTTTCCAAAAATTGTTTAAGTGTCCAATTTGTAACATACTTTTTTGTCCTTATGTGGGAAAGTCGTAGTTAGTATATTACATTAAAAAAACAAAGTCAAAACAATTTAACAAATTTTTGCAAAAATATTCATTTTTTTGTATATTTATACTTTTATGCATAATGTTGCATATAAATATGCATTGTTAACAGTAAAAATGCATCATATTAATATGTTTATATATTATATATAAACATTATTTATAATAATAATACACAACTAGTCACACCAATGGTTGACAATTTCTGCTGTAAAATTTATAATTATTGTATTAATAGGAGATTACAAAATGAAAAGACCATTAACCTTAACTTCGGCTATTGTAAGTATGGTTGTTGCATTAGGAACATCGTTTTTTTCA
>JAZRTN010000163.1:0-1714 GCA_045652045.1 Clostridia bacterium | reverse complement strand
TAAAGTGCTAAAAACCAACAAATTACATTAAATTTCACAATCGTAATTTTTCTCATAAAAACACACTACTACACTTGGTTTTTACGCCAAAAGTGTAGTAAAAAGTGTAGTAAATTTATTGTGATTTTACACGGTTTTAATTACCACACTGGACATATCTATATTAAATCTAGCGACTATAAAATAGTTGATTTATGTCCAATTATCTTAACCCAAATTTTATTACTTCTAATGGAAACGAAGTAGTTTTTAGATTTACAGACAATCTACGAAAAGGTGAAGGCATTTTAATTAAAAGAACAGGCAGGTCCTTTGGTTTAGAGATAAAAACCAAATACCAAAACAAGACAACTCCCCAGAAAATTTATTTAACACCAAAACTTGAAAATCCAGACTTTGATTTATGGAATCAAGACACACAATCTTTCATTTGTGGTAGAGTTTCCAAAGAGATAAAATCTCAAGTTGATTACAACAACGATGTTTTAAACAATCTACTGGAAGAACTCATACACATTGCAAAAACAAACAATGTCAAAGATGGCAAAGAGATAAAACTAATTTTTCAAACATCCAACATTAAAACCAAGCAAAAACCCAAACATTACTATACGCTTGCAGAGTGTACAAAAATTCACATCAATAAACTTAAAACTGACAATAACACAGAAGAAGCAAAGAAAAGTACCAATTATCAAGTTTACCAAACTTTTTTAAGTAAACTAACCAAACAGAAGCAGAACAAAAAATATCCTCGTTTTGCAGATATACCTATTACAAATATAAATTCAGAAATATACTCTTTATGGTGCGACTATTTAATAAAAGAATTAAAAGGCACAAATTTGCTCAATATGCAGAAAATGTTTAAAGCGGTTTACAACAAAGCACGAACAAATAAAGAACTACGAAGTTTGAATTTAACTGAAATAAAATTTATTTGGGAAAATCCTAAAAGCGTAAAGCGAAACAGTAATGGAATTGTTATACAAGACAATTCAGATTGTACAGAAAAAGCAATCAGCCAAGAAGAATTTAAGACAATTACAAAGTACACTGAAATGTTCAAGCCTAATAAAAAACATGAAGTGTTTATAGATGCTTGCCTACTACAATATTATCTGCTTGCTAGACCTAAAGACATTGTTAATCTTAATTGGGGTGATATTCACATAGATGAAAACAAAAATATCTGGACTTGGGAAACACCTCATTACAAAATGAGAAACAAGGAGAATCCTAAGAAATATTCTGTTATCATAGCCATTCCATCACCCGCAAAAGAAATACTAAAGAAATACCAAAACACTGATACAAGAATCAAAGGCAACTATGTTCTTCCATTACCCTGCAATTTCGTTGAGAAAGACTACAATAAAAACTTCAAACATTTTGAAAATAAAACCAAGAAAACACAAGAAGAAATAAACAAATATCTGAAAGAAGTAGATAAGAAACTAAGACTACATGGATTATTAAAATGCAAACACCCATTGACAATGTACACGTTTAGACATTCAATTATAACCCATTTAATAGAGAAACACATTCCTAGCGACCAGATAGCATTGTGGGCTTGCACAAGTGTTGAAATGATTTATAGTCATTATATAGACAAAACGAAAATAGCAAATTCATATCAAGACATTTTCAATGACACGACAATGTAAACACCCACCATAAAACTGATTGATTCGTTTCAGAAAAAAAATAT
>JAZRTN010000162.1:0-10332 GCA_045652045.1 Clostridia bacterium | reverse complement strand
AGAATTTGATAAAAACAAAAGAGCAATACTAAATCCAGATATGTTTCATAAAATTCTACCAGAAATGCCAAAAACTTGTGTTTCATTTTTTTCTAAGTCTATAATGAAGGCCGTTGTAGAAAAATATCCAGTTGAGCAAATTGCAAACATTTCTAATAGTACTGCAAATTTCCCTATATACAAAGCAAACATTGATGGCACAGACTTGGCTATTTTTCAATCTGCCGTAGGCGCACCAGCTTGTGTTAGTAACTATGAAGAATTAATTGCAATGGGGGTAAAAAACCTATTGTTAGTTGGTTGTTGTGGTTGTTTAGATGCAACGCTTGAAGATTATTCTATAATAATTCCAACAGCAGCAATCAGAGACGAGGGTACAAGCTATCATTATCAAGAGCAGTCAGACGAGACAGTTATAAATCCAAAAATTGTTAATATTATAGAAAACACCATCAAAACACTTGGCTTAAATTATACAAAAGGCAAAACTTGGACAACAGATGCTATTTTTAGAGAGACAAAAGACAAAATGGAAAAAAGAAAACAGCAAGGTGCAATTACTGTGGAAATGGAGTGCTCTGCTATGAATGTAGTGTCTGAATTTAGAGGGGTTAACTTTGGACAAATTTTTTATGCAGCAGACAACTTAGGTGGAGAAACATACGATCCAAGACACTTCACAGGTGGCGAAGAAACTTTTGACAATAAGATAAAGATTATTCCTATCGCTTTTAAATGTGCCATAGAGATGGATAAAAATTTATAATAAAACTATATAAGCAAAGAGTTTTCTTTGCTTTTATTTTTTTAAGGCAAATTATTTTGATACAAAGTGTATTTGTGATAATATATTTATATTAGGGGAGATAATAATGGAAGTAAAACAAATTAGTTGTAACAATTGTGGTGCAACACTTAATGTAGATATCGGTAGACCTAAGGGCTTTTGTCAATTTTGTGGTAGCCCATATGTTATAGAGTCATCAAATAACAAACCTCAAATTGATATTGTAGCGACCTTTCAACAAGCAATAAAAGCCGAAAGAAGTAGAATGTATGATGAAGCTGCAAGACTATATGACCAAATTTTAGAAGCAGATCCAACACTTAATGCTGCAATAATAGGTAAAGTGTTTACAACACTTTCTTCTCTAAAAGATAATGTTGGCAACTTAGAATATTTCAAGACTCTATTTGAACCAGCAGTGTTAAAAGCTGAACAAACAGAAAATATAGAAAATCTTCACACATTAGTTTTAGACAAAGTATGGTCAATCAAGCACTTGTTGTTAGAAGCTAACCAAATAAATTTAAAAATGAACCCACCAGTTTATATGAATAATTTAGTTCTAATCCACGATCTTCAAATGTACATTAACTCATATGCAGCTCGTGGGCAGTTTTCAAACCCAAATGACGCATACAAAATGAACTATCGCCAACTTCAAAAAGATATTATAGACTTTGGCAATAGCATTATATATATGTCAAGAAAGATAGGTAGTTACGTACCATACAAATGGAACAATAGAGACTATCTAAATCGAGTTAGTGAAGACATAAAACAAGCAGAAAAAACTCTTAAAGAATTTAACAAAAAATTTAAATAAACATATTAAAAAGAGCGATTTTTGTCGCTCTTTTTTTGTTTAAATATATTATTTATATAAAGGGTATTTATTTTTTGTTATATTTATGATATATTTAACAAGTAGGAGAAAACAAATGAAATTTTTTGACGATTCAAGTAAAAAAACAAAGTGGTGGAACAGAAACTACTTTTATGCAGGAACTATTGTTATAATTTTGATTAATATACTTTTATATGCAAAATGTGGTAATAGCTGGGAAAGCGAACTTGTTAAAATAGACAGTATGGGGCATTGGGGTGATGTGTTTTATTTTAACCCAACAGTAATGACCTTTTTAAATGCCTTTTCTCATGCAAACTGGCAACATGTTCTTTTAAACATGCTATGCTTTGCTATTGTAGGACTTTATGTAGAGCGAAAAATCGGTACTTTTAGTATAGTCGGTTTTGTTGTTTTTAGCGCTTATGTTTGTGGTGTCGCTGTTACAGCAAACGACCTTAGTGTTGCTTGGCATGGTTTTTCTGGTGTTAATTACTTTTTATATGCGTATGTTATACTGGACTATGTATTTAGTTTTAAAAAATCAAAAAGAAACTTAATAAATACTGTTTTGGGTGCCAGCGTTATTGCAGTAATTTATGTCGCAATGTGCTTTTGTAGTGGAGTAAGTGGCTTTGAGTTTGAGTTTTATCCATACGACTTAATGCACAATATGGGGCATTATAGCGCATTTTTAATGGGGCTTGCTATTGGATTATTTAAAAACCTTTTAGAACTAATCACCGAACATAACTTAAAAAATATAAATAATAAACAAGACTAAGTTTGTCTTGTTTTTTTTATTAACAAACGGGTTTGACAAACGCATTATAAAAGTTTACAATGACAATGTAAAAGTGAGGTAGTTATGAAGAAGAAGTTTCTATCATTTTTAATTGCAATTTTTATGTTTATACCAGCCATTTTTATGAGCGCTTGTGGTACTAAATCACAAGACCCAGACAAAAATTCTGGTGGTGCCAATTCTAAACCAAAAACACAGTATGAAGAAATGACTGTTATAGCAGATGGTATAATTAAAGCCTTTAATCTGTCTGATGAAGAAGTGCAAACAGTAAAATTAGATGACAAATTATTTTCTACATCACCAGCAGATTTTAACCGTAATCTTCATAATGAGTTGGTAAGAAGATTTAATGAAGGAACTCCTTGCAAATACCCATTGAGCGAAACATGGTTTAAAGGAATGTGTGTTGCTTTGTTTTCAGTTCCTATCGGATGTGGAGATATTTTAGAAACAAGATTTAAAGATAAAAATCTATACGACACAGTGATTAGGGTAGAATGCCAAGAAGAAGCGCTTGACGGCGCAGGCCAACCTATTCAAAACCCAGATGGCTCATATCAGATGATAACAACTTATCAATATGTTGTTACAAAATCTATTACAGACACACAAAAAGTCATATATTTATCTGACGAAAAAGGCATGTTAGTTAGAGCTGAACTAGAATTTGTAGATGAGTACAATTTTAGTTTCTCATATACCGACTTCGAACTTGACGAACATGGTAATGTTAGATATATTGATTGGTGCTATGGTGATTCTGATAAACATTTAGTAGAATTAAGTTATTTATTTGACCAAGCGAATGGCTTTGCAACTTGGTTTGACGGGCTAGAAACATATGAATTAGAATCAGAAAGAGATGGAAACATTATTGCAGCTGTAAGTGAATATACTTGTCAACAAATTGACTTTGAAGCTTTAAAAGCAGAGATTATTGCTGCAACAACATCATATAAATACACTATTACACGTGAAGAGATGGACGCCGCTACATATGTTTATGTAGAAGACTCATTAGAAGAGCAAGCTTCTATACTTGGACCTTTTGCAGGTGGCGTAAATGCTGGTATGTTATATCATATTGACGAAAACTACACAGGTGAAACATTAACTTTGCCTGATTATATAGATTCTTTTACCGTAGGGTTAAGAATACCAAGCAGTGTTAAAAAAATTATTATTCCTGACAATGTTAAATATGTAAAAGTAGGCAATCAACAATTAGATTCTGCCGAAGGCATAGACAATGTGTCTCCTGATACAGAGTATGTGCCTATCAATTATGAATACGCAACTAGAATGATGAGTTATTTGTTTGAAGTAATAGAAACAGACCCAGACAGAGATTTTGTTGTAAAACCTTATACTGGTGAAATTTTATTCTCAAACACAAATGAACTATTATGTAGAGACGAAAAAGACAATTATTATATCAAACTTAAAGATAAACAAAATAATCCAAAAGAAGTAATATTCCAAGCAAAAGATATTTCTGGTTTTACTAAAAACTATCAACCGACTAAAGTGACTATCAATACTAGCGACTTTTATATCAATGGGGTGCCAAGAGGATATATAAGTTTTGGTGAAGCAAAAAACATAACAATATATTCATTAGAAAATAAACCTATCCAAATTAACGCTGACGGCAAATATCAACTTGACCAATATAGATTTAAAGCAATCGAAGATGGTTATTATTACAACGAACAACATGAGACAATCTATATTAGAGAAAAATACATATATGTTAAAGACGCTAACCAAGAGCAACAGTTTGGAAGTTTTGCATATAACGTAACCCATGAAATGTTCAAAAACACAATACTAGAACAATATGAACTAGCATGTATAAGTGGTTTAAAACAAGAAATTTACAATCAAATTGATGTTTCTGTTAACTTAAAAGAAGTAGAAATTATTACAGATGAGCAAGTGGCTGCTTTTGGGTTTGTATTCAAAGATGGAGATTGTGATAATCTAGATAAAGTAAAAATTACATTTACTAAAAAATACGAAGCAGAAGGTGAAATGATACACTATGGTGAAGACTATCTTGTATCATTAAATTATTCAAAAACACCATATATTAAAACTCTTGAAGTTAATGCTCCAAAAGGCAGAATGTCAATATATGACACAAGCAATAATGGACAATATACAAAAATAGAAGATTTATCAATCAATAGTCAATATACAAGACTTATTCTTGCTGACCTTGAAATACAAGGCAGTTGGGCTTTAACATTGCCAGCCACCTTTACACATTTTGGTGTAACAGGTAGCGAAGATGATTCAGCAATCATTAAAGGCAATCTTGATATTTACACAGAGTCAAAAATCTGCCCATTAAGTGTTGAATATGATTATAAAGAAGAATACTTCTACGATGAACAAAATGGAATAGGGCATTTATTTAAAACAGTTACTAGTGCTGAGACAGATAGTTTTCATGTAGATGGAAAACTTAACTTACATACACCATTTACCATTGAAGAAATAGTTAGTATGAAGGAATGGTTTAGAACAGCAGATAGAGGATATGTCGACGAATATTCTCCAAATTATCACCAATTTTATACCTATCTATTAAGCGCTCATACAGATGTTAATGTATATACACCATTTGGCGCAAAAATCATCAACGTAGAAGAGGTTAACCAATCAAATTACAAATATAAATCAGTAGTTAGTTTTGACGTGGCATCTTTTGATATTAACGACTATGTTTATTATAGTCTAGGTGCTCGTGCGCAAGTGGTTAAGGGGGATCAACAAGTTACATCTCTTCATAATATTGCACTTGCAAGTGGAGATAATATATTTACTATTACTATTTCAGATGAACAAGGTGATAGCGAGGATATAGTTTATACAATCAATGTTTATCGTCACTCATATAACACTGTTTCTTGTACTGTTACTAATATGGATGTTTCAATGCCAGACTTTGTATTCAACTCAGGCAGTGATGTAAAAATTGTTGCACCTGACGGTTATGATTTTCAAGATGTCAAAGTTATTATAGATGGTGTTCCAACTAGACTATACGAATATTCAGGTAATTATACTTCTGGCACAGACTACATCGATGAAAAAGGTGTAGATGTTCAATATTATAGGTTTATTGGACTTGAAGAAGACCTAGAACTTGCTATCGAGTTAGCATATAAAGAATACAACATTGTTTACAATGGCAAACATATGGCTAGTGAGAGAACTTTCACATCATATGATACTTATACAATGCAAACATCAGCTTTTGCTACAATGCCAACAGACGTTATAGAAGGTTTTGTAGTAACCGAATGGTATGACAACGAATACTTTATTGGCGAACCAATCACAAGCCTATCATTTGAAGGTAAGTATGAAACTATCAAGCTTTGGGCAAAAATCGAACCAATAGAAATAGATATTCGCTACGAATATTCTAGCAGAATGACTCACAGATTTACTACTTTACCAACAAAATACGCACGTATTATGTATGAAGAAGAGTATGGTTATTGGAGCGAAAGCATTGCTATACAAAACAGCGAATTCCATCAATACAACTCAACTTTACAAGGCTATATGGCAACACTATATCATACAGACAGCATTCCAGACGAATACAGTTCTATATATTCTTTGTCTTATGATATGGAAATACAAAGTAAATTCCCTAATGCATTTATAGACGGTTATATCACAATCTATGTTGATTTGTATGAAATTCAATATCAATTCCAATTATTAGTTAATGAAAACTGGGACAGTTGGGAAGAATCAGGCTGTGTTATTGATGAACAAGCACTACCAGATTATGAATTTGCAGGCTCTTCATATTGCCTAAATTACACGGTCGAAAATGATGGCTTTACCCTTCCAACAGTTACAAAATCAGGTTATAACTTTGTTGGTTGGAAAGTATCATTAACTTCACAATCTAACTTAACTGATGGTAGCATTATAACAGAACTTCCAAGTGGGACTTACGGCAGTTTTGTATTAATAGTTCAATTTGAACCACAAGTATAAAAAAACAAAAACACAAGGTCAATCCTTGTGTTTTTTGTTGTTTTTTATGCATAATATTGACTTTTTTTGTAATTGATTTATACTATATATAATAAAAACTTGTGAGGGAATATGCAAGAACAATTAAAATTACAAAAAATAAATGATGAAATTGAACTAAAAAAATTTAAACAACCAAGCTATGACATTAACGATAAAGAAGTTGCCCAAAGACAACTAGAAGAGTTTATTGCGCTAGACAATAATAAGGAGGATTAATAGATGTTAAAAAAATCTGACAATCCACAACTATTTGCTGCTATTGCTTCTGAATATCAAAAAATTGATAAAAACTTTATGTCAATTATGGCGTCAGAACTTTCAGATGAACAGTTAGCAAAAATAACCACTCTAACTATTAATCCAAGTTCTATGAGAGAGTATAATATAACTTCTCTTGCAGGCATTGAGAAGCTTACTAACTTAACTCATCTATCTATAAGAGGCCAAGATTCAAGAGCTCACGCAAGAGATTTTGAAGGGGCTTTTAAAAGAGCAGAAATATATAGTGGTTACGACTTAGACAAAGACTTGCAGTTTTATAATAACGAATATAACTGCTGTCAAATCTCTGACGAAGATGTAGCAAGGCTATCAGCTCTTACAAAATTAGAAAGTTTGGATCTTTCTAATCAAAGAGCAATTACTCAAATTGATTTGTCTAGCTTCCCAAATCTTACAACCCTAAAAATGGCGGATTGTGAAGGGTTAGTTTCTGTTAAAGGTTTAGATAAACTTAAAGTAGTAAACGACCCAAGCTCTCTTCCAAGCAAATTTGCTTATGAAGAATGTGATTTTGAATTTGGTGGATGTTACAGAATTAAAGAAGTGGACAATTTTATGCAAGTTGTAGATAAAATGGCTCAAAATAGTGACAACAAAACACACCTACATTTGCCAACATCAGCATATGCAGCACTTTATAGAAGTTATCAAAAACAAGGCGTTGATTTCAAAAACACCTTATCAGAAAAATATGTTTATGATAGCCCAGTTGATTGGATAGAAACAAGTAAGGGCAAAGTAAGAGCTGTTCACAATTCAAGCCAAATGCGTATGGCTACTAATCGTATAGAAGAAATTTTGCGCACAGTCTGTCAAGACAACCCACAAGACGATATGGTAAGGGTTTCAAGATGGTATAGATGGATATGTGACAATGTGAAATATGACCACGAAAACTACGATTTAGAAAAAACAGGCACGCAAAAACAAGTTGAATCTGTTAAGCATAAAATCCGTTCGTCTTTTACAGCTATTTGGAGTAAAAAAGCAGTTTGTGTAGGCATAAGCAATTTATTTAATTATGGTGTTAACCTAATGGGGTATACAGCAGCGCCCGTATCAGTATCATCAAGTAGTTTAAATACAGACTCTCGTGCAGTAATTTCTGATCACCAAATATCAGCTTTGTTTTTAATCAAAAAAGATGCTCCTGATGTTCCTATATATTGTGACCCAACTTGGGACCTTTTAAGATGTAATAACCAAACTGGCGAAGTTTTGAATCCTGAATCTAGATATTTTTGCAAAACATATGACGAAATGTCTGTTGACCATAGATTCGAGCTTGCTTATTATGAACAAGGCAAGGGCGCAGATTCAATTCAAGCGCAACTTAGACAAAAAGGTTGTTTGAAAAGTCCAAACTTTACTCAATCAACAGCGCAAGGTATGTGATAAACAAAAACAAACAGTACTAACTGTTTGTTTTTTTGTTAAATATATTTTGTGATGTCTCAAAATTGCCATAATATTTGACTATATTTTTATTAAATTGTATTATAAACACATAAAGGTGATTAGATATGGATATTTTAGAAATTAAATGCTCAAATTGTGGTAGCACATTAGATATTGAACCAGGTATGGTTAAAGGTTATTGCAAATATTGTGGAACTCCTTTTGTGTTGCAATCAAAAAATGCTCAAAACCAAATAAACGTTAATATACCAGAGTGCCTATCTTTGGCAACTCAGGCAGAAGAATCTAATAATTTTGCAGAAGCAATCAAGCTGTATGACAAAATATTATCAGTTAATCCTACTTTACCAGAAGCATTAGCAGGTAAAGCATTTGCTTCTCTTACAGTATTTAATTTAGAAAAAATAAATGCTCAATATTTTGCAGCTGGCCTAAACAATGCAGTAAAATCAGCGTATTCATTAAGATATGATATGACAATTTTTAATGCGTTTATGTTAGATAAATCTTGGTCAGTTATGCCATATTTGGTTAATTTTGTGTTTGATAAATTCATTCAAGAACAATCTTTCAATCCAAAACTAGCGGTGTATAATTTTATGGAGAACTTGTTCTTTATGCACCATGCTCACATAAGTTTTTCTAATATAGTAGATAGCGTTTCACCAATTAACCCAAGTCAATTATATATTGACGGTTATAGAGAACTAAAAAATACAATTATTACACACTGCAACCTTATTTTAGAAAAAGCAAAAGAGTATCGTTTTAGTCTTGATAGACAAACAGTTGCTGGGCTTAAAGCACATATAGACGCTGCTCAAACATGTTTAAAAAATTTCAATAGAGTTTATCCAAATTAAAAACTTGAAAGCCACTAAACTATTAGTGGTTTTTTTGTTTAGATAATTTGATAGTAACAATTTATCCAAATTCTTACATAAAATGATATATACATACATAAAAGCGATAGGTGTGTAAAACATGCATCTATTATGTTTTTTATAGGAGAAAATATGGATAAATTTATTATAAACGGTGGCAAACGTTTAAGCGGAGAGATAGCCGTTCCGTGTGCAAAAAACTCTTACCTAGCAATATTGGCTGCCTGTATGTTGTCAAAAAGCACAATAACTTTACATAAGTGCCCGTATTTTAGCGATATAAATAAAATGCTAGAAATTCTACAAACATTAGGTTGTCGTATAGAAAGAAGTGGTGATACTATACATATTGATTGCTTAAATGCTAACAACTACGAAGTCCCACAGCATTTAGCCAAAGCAATTCGCTCTTCAATATTTTTAATGGGGGCAATTTTAGGTAAACTCAAAAAAGCAAAACTTTCATACCCTGGTGGTTGTGATATAGGCACAAGGCCTATTGACTTGCATTTGAAAGGGCTTAGAGCTCTAAATGTAAAAATAACCGAAAAGCACGGTTTTATTGAGTGTAGTGCAGATAATTTAAAAGGTGGAGATGTTCATTTAGATTATCCAAGTGTAGGTGCTACCGAAAATATTATGATGGCGGCTGTTTTAGCCAAAGGTACAACTCAAATATTCAATGCAGCAAAAGAGCCGGAAATAATAGATTTGCAAGATTTTATCAATAGTATGGGTGGCAAAGTTTATGGCGCAGGTAGTAGTACTATAACAATAGTTGGGGTGGATAGTTTACATTCCTGTCAATATACACCAATTCCAGATAGAATTGTAGCCGGTACATACCTAATAGCAGCAGCTACTTGTGGTGGTGATGTCACAATAACTAACGCTAATTATCAACATATTTACTCGTTAATTACAAAAATTAGAAATTCTAGTTGCAATATTTCTGTTTATAATGATAAAATAAGATTATTAAGCACAGGTAGTCTTAGAAGTTTCGAAACAATAGAAACAATGCCTTATCCTGGCTTTGCAACAGACCTACAAGCACAAGCTATGGTTATGCAAACTGTAAGCAAAGGCACATGCATTGTGTCAGAAAATCTTTTCGAAACAAGATACAAGCACGTTCCCGAACTTATAAAGATGGGTGCCGATATAGTTGTCAAAGGTAAACTTGCCGTAGTAAAAGGTGTAGAACAGCTGTATGGCGCAGAAGTAACTAGCCACGACC
>JAZRTN010000161.1:0-4833 GCA_045652045.1 Clostridia bacterium | reverse complement strand
TAAATTAAAGGGTTTTTAGTATAAGTGCGATTGCATTATAAAAAGATGATGTATTAAGGTTTGCAAACACCATTTTGTTTTCTATCAAAGTATAGAAATCATCATCTTTATCTACACTAAAAATACCAAGTTCAACAAAAGTATATAAGCAATATATATATTGTTTAAAGCTTAGGTTTTTGAACTGTGGATTAAGTAATTTGATGTTTTTAAACAAAGTAAGTTCGTTTTCAAATGACACTTGTTTTGTCGCAATATCGCTTAGTATTTTGAAATACTCACCAAAGACACTTCTCTCAGTAGAAAGACCTTTGAAAATGTTTGTGTTAATTTTTTTGTATTGTGGTATATAAATTTTTGCAAAGGTATGTTTTTGAATTTCGGTTATATATTTGTTATCTAAAATTGGGTCAAGGAACACAATCTTATTAAATTGGTTAAACTTTTCACAATTTATTGGAGCAAGTAATACTCTATTTATTCCGTAGTTTTCGTTGATATTAAACAAGCTATGTGCTAGTTGAAGTTCTGCATATTGGGCAATAAACTGATTATATGTTTCGTATGTGTTTGCTACAAATAGAGTGCCAAGTTTATCTTGTTTTGCGTTTTGAATAATCTTTGCAAAGTCACTTTTTGAGTAGCCAATAAATCTGTTTTTTGTATTGTCCTTATAGAAAAGCTGCTTAATATACTCACCATACATAATATCGTTATTTTTAGGCTTAGTAATTTGCTCAGTTAAGATGTCTTTTGAAATACCTTTTAAGTATTTTTTGCCTTTAAATTCACTCATTTGAAGTTCGACTGTGATACTTTGCTTAGTTGTATTTTTTAGTAATGATGTATATTCTGCACTGTTAAAAGCTACTATTCCAAAACTACCTGCAACAATATTTATATGATTTGGGTGATTAGACATTGTAGAAACGTTAACTTTTTCAAAAGACAAGTTAAATAGTGGTTTTGGATTGCCACAACCACATGGTTCTAAAACTTCTAAGTCACGAACAAGTTTTTCGTTAATTTCGCTCGGATTAATATCAAAATCATACTCTCTTCTTGGGAGATAATCGTCAGGGGTATAATTTTTGCTAAGTTCATCATTAAGGCTTTTTATAAAACTATTAAATTGTTTGGTTTTGATAGTAAGACCTGCTGCCATTTTATGGCCACCAAAAGCTTCTACAACTTCTTTAATATTTGAGATAGTTTCACATATATTAATATCGTTTATGCTGCGAGCTGACCCTTTAAGTTCATCACCAACTTCGCTAAATAAAACAGTTGGTTTGTTGTATTCACTAGCTATTCTTGCTGCAACTATACCAAGTATACCACTATCCCATTCCTTTGAATAAAGCACAATTGCGTTATACTTAGACAAATTGATGGTTTTAAGGCGGCAAGATGCGTCCTCATAAACTTTATTGCATAGAGCTTGTCTTTGTAAGTTTTGATTGTTTAAGTTCTCTATGGTGTATTTAAGGACTTTTTTATCCTCTTTTAAATACAATTTTAGTGCCACGGTAGGATCGCCCATACGACCAGCTGCATTGATTTTTGGGGCTAGTCTAAATGCAATATCACTTGCTGACAAATCAAAGTTAAGTTTGTTATCTTTGATTAGCATTTTGATGCCAAGTGGCAAAGTTTCGGCTAAATTTTTTAAACCGTAATATACTATTGCTCTATTTTCATCTACAAGTGGAACGATATCTGCAATGGTTGCAATAGCGCATATGCCTATATACTTCATTGCTTCATCTACACCACTAAGGGCTTGAACTAATTTAAACGCAACACCTGTACCACATAGTTGTGAGAAAGGATATTTTTGGTTGGGAAGTTTTGCATTAACAACAATAGTGTCAGGCAAAATTTCTGGTATATCGTGATGGTCCGTAACTATAATTTCTATGCCAAGAGTCTTTGCATATTCTACTTCCTTATAACAAGAGATGCCACAGTCAACAGTTACTATTAAAGATGGATTATATTTTTCTTTAACTTTATCCAAAACTTCGTTTGTAAGGCCGTAGCCGTCTATATAACGGTTAGGCAAATAGTAATCGACATAATAACCTATTGACGCAAAATACTTGATTAAAATGGCACTTGCTGACACTCCGTCAACGTCATAATCGCCAAATACAAGTATCTTTTCTTTTTTGTCAATAGCTTGCTTTATGCGTTTAACTGCCCTGTCCATATCTTTTAGTAAAAATGGATCGTGTAGGTTTGTTAAACTTGGATTAATAAAGTTTTCTATTTGCTCTTTGGTAGTATAACCTCTTTGGATTAAAATCTTTACTACCTGCGGACTTAAAGAAAAGGTTTTGGAAATATTTTGAACTAAATTATTATCATAATTATCCATAAAATAATTTCCTTAAAAAAATTTTACTAAGGTGTTGTGTTTATAAAAAAGCCCTTCATACAATTGAAGGGCTGTTTTTTAGTCTTGTGTTTGATCGTCTTCTACGTCAATTACTTCTGCTTCAATATCATTATCGTTTTGACTAAGTTCAACAACTTCTTCTTGTTCTACAAGTGCACTTGGTTTAGACAAAGTACGTTTGTGATTTACATTTGCCCAGAAAGCAGGCATTAAGAATATAGTTGAATAGCAAGTTACGATTGTTCCTAGTAAGATAACAAGAACAAACTCTCTAATTGTGTTAGTGCTGATACTAATAAATAACAATGCAGCAACTAACATTAATATAGTAGTTAAAGCTACACGAGTAAGTGATTGTTTAACTGACATATTAGCAATTTCTTGGTTAGTTTTGTCAGTAAGTGCTGGGTTTTTAAGGTTTTCTTTAATTCTGCCATAGATAATTAGAGAATTAATAACGCTTAATGTACCAATTACTGCAAGTCCACCATAGATAGATGGTGAAACATTTACACGGAACATAGCAACTAGTGCTAATGTGATAACAATGTCATGAACGATACCTAATATTGAAGAAAGTCCACTCATTACGCCAAATCTTATACAGTTATATAATAAGACAATCGCAAGAGCAAAAGTTAAGGCAACGATCGCATTAAACATCAAACCGCTTGTTGTAGATGAACCAGTTGTTTTGCCACTATTTGAAGTGATATCAAACTCATCATCTAGCGCAACAAAGTCTGCGTTGTATTTTTCATTAATTTGAGTTCTGATAGAATTGGTGATGCTTTGCATACTAGATTTACTAGCACCCTTTTTGTCATTATACTTAATGATAAGTATAGAGCCATCTGCCTCACCTTGTTTTTGAGGTTCACCAGCTAAGGTTAAACCACAATCATGTAGTAATTCTATAATATCGCCAGAAACGTTTTTGAATTCTTTATTTGTGTCAATTTGTTCGCCAAGGTTAACGCTTAATACATTTGTACCTTTATATTCTGCGTTAAGATTATATCCAGCAAATATTGAAACAAATAATCCTGCGATAAAGATTACAACAGATGCAATCCAGAACCATTTTGAATTTTTAGTAAAGTTAAATTTAATATTGTTAATTTTTCTAGCAAGAGATGTTTTCTTAGATTTCATCGATGTGTGCCTCCCTTGTTAGTCTATATGTTTTTGCTTTTGTGCTGTTAATTGCAAGATACCAATTAACCATACCCTTTGTCATAACTAAGTTAGTAAATAACGAAAGTATTGCACCAATAAAAGTTACTATACCAAAACTTTTCAATGCAGTTGCGCCTATGAAATAAATAATCATAGAGAATAATGCAACGACAATATTAATATCTAGGTTAAGAAATTTTGATTTTTTGTAACCACCAACAACACTTGCTGGAATCTTTTTACCATAACGGTATTCTTCTTTAATACGTTCAAATGTAATAAAGTGACCGCTGAATGCTAATACAAAACTAATTACGATACCAAATACACCTGCCAAAGTAACTTCTACTAGTGGAACAGCTTGTAGGAAAAATGCAAACATAATAGTAAATAATACCATTGAAAAATCTGCAATAACACCTAAGATACCATACAACCAAATCAAAGCTGCCATAGCAACTACTAGTGTTACAAGTCCTGCAACAAGTAACAAAGTTCTTGCATTAACACCAAGAGATGAAGTAACTGTTTGGTTAGAGATTAATTCTAAGTCACCTTTGAAAGTTGAACTTAAAAATCTTGTAGCATAAGTTTCTGCGCTTGCTTCTGTACCCATACCTGATATAAAAGTAGAACCATCTGTGATTGCTTCTTGAATATCTGGTGACATAACAATTTCTCCATCAAGATAGATATCTATGCTTGAACCGATGGCTTGTGAAGTAAGGTTGCTAAATAATTGTTTACCTTGTTTTGTAAACATTAATGCAACGCCCCATTGACCACCTTGGTAACTTGCTTGTGCAGATTTTAGATGTTCACCACTGATAACAGCGTCTGTCTCGCCTGATTTTGTAATTTTAAATTCTGAGTCTGTTGCAAGTATGTCAAAAATATCTCTAACATCGTTAGCACCTTCGTTAGGAACTTCGATACGGATACGGTTGTCACCTTGTCTAGAAATAGATACTTGTGCATAACCTTTTGAATTTAAAATTTTACCAAATTGATTAACTGTTTGTTCGTATGCTGATGTAAAATCAGTCTCGTTGTCAACACTTACCTCATATACAGCAAGAACACCGCCCTTAACATCAAGACCAAGAGGAATAGACTTACCAAATCCTTGGAAGATAGTTGTAGTAAAAGGAATCCTAAAACTGAAACAGGTCAAAAAGATACCTATGATGGCTATTAGTGTAATGAATGCGAACTTAATTTTGCTTTTCTTTTTGCTCATTAAACACAACTCC
>JAZRTN010000160.1:0-4226 GCA_045652045.1 Clostridia bacterium | reverse complement strand
AAAGTTACTTGATATTCCATATTAATAGTTACACTTTCGTCTGGGTACAAATCTTTGTTTAGTTTAACTGACAAAATATTGTTGTCACTACCTGTTATATTTATTGGAGAATTTTTATTGTTTACTTTTAAAAGGGTTATATCTATACCACCATAACTTATGCCATTTGGATAAGCTTTTGGTATATTAACTAAGCTAACGGGCTGGTTTTGGGCATCTTTTCTAAATGCGTTGGGATATAAATGAAAGTCTACATTAGTTAAAACATTTTGAGTCCGATTGGTATAAAGTACTGTTTGATATGCAGAAAGTGTTTTTGAATTGTCATCAAAATATGCATCTATTGTGTAGGTATTAAGGCTTTTTGCGTTTACTGTGGGGGCTTTGTTACAGCCACACAAAACCATACTAAAAGCAACTATTGCAAATATTGTAGACAAAAACTTTTTCATTCTTTACCCCTTAAAACAATTTGTATTTTTTAATATATGAAAAAGTAATTTTATTAATAACAAAAACGACAAACTTAGTTGCAAAAAACAGTTTTTAAAGTTATAATTTAACTAGTTTAATAAAGGAGAAAACCTATGAAAAAATTATGGGCTGAATTTAAAAAATTCATAAGCCGTGGCAATGTCATAGATATGGCTATCGGTGTTATCGTTGGTAGTGCTTTCTCTGCAATAGTAACATCACTTACCAACAAAATCATTATGCCTCTAATCAACGCGCTACTTTCACTTGGTGGAGGAGGATTAGAAGACGCTTACACTTATTTAATTAAAGTAAAAGATGCAACAACTGGCAAAGTAGACTTAGAAAAAAGTATTTATATTGACTGGGGAGCATTTATTACAGCAATCATCAACTTCATCTTAATTGCGATGGTATTATTTGCAATACTAAAAATTGTTGCAAAATCAAGAGAAATTATTAACGGCGTTGTAAGAAGCACTCCAAACAGAGCACAAAGAAAAGCACTTAAAGCTCGTGGCGTAAATATGAGAAACAGAGCCGAAGTAAAGGTTGCTTTTGAACAAATGTTACAAGAAGAAGCTGATAAGAAAAAAGCAGAAGAACTTGCAAACAAAAAACCAACCGATTTAGAACTACTTACTGAAATTAGAGATTTATTAAAACAACAAGCTGTTCAAAAAGAAGTTGTAGAACAAGACAAACCAGTAGAAGCAGAGTCTACTAAAAAAACAAAAAAAGCATAATAAAATAAAAAAGAATTCCTAAAAACAGGAATTCTTTTTTTTGTTTATTAAATATTAAAATTGAATTGTAATTTTATCATTACCTACTCTGCAACTATTTTCTCATAGGTGCACCACAACCAGGACATTTGTGTTCGTCTGGTGCCATAGTGCAACCACAATATGGACAATTGATAAATGTTTGTTGTGGTTGAGTTCCTTGACCGTAACTATTGTTTGGAGTAGCAAGGTTTTGCTCTAATGTGCCATGAGTAAATGGTTTTTCTACAATAACACTTTCTTCGCCTATTGTTCTAATTGCGAAAGTTTTGCGATTAGCATAATATTGAGCTTCGTTTCTGCTTAGTGTAGATTCTGTTTTACCATTGAAAACTTGACCTTCTGGTGATTTCCAATAGTAGCTTACAAAGTATTGTGGTACATCATTAACTCTAATGCCAACGCCCATTGATGAGAAGTAACCAACTGCTTCTTGACCGTTTGCTTTAACTTTGCCTCTCTTAGCTGCTTTTACAATATTTACCACAAAGGCAGCAAGACCTCCACATGCCACAACTTCAAATATTATACCAACTATCAGTAAGCTGCCGTTTCCGTCATAAGACGCTTCGACAGAACGCATCTTTCCGTTAACTTTTAAATATTTTACTTCTATTGTTCCACGACTAACAATCATCTCTTTACGAGAATAAGAATATGTAGCAGAAGTTGAACCATAATATCTTTGGCCTTCAACTTCAAAGTAGTAGTTTATTCTATAAGTATCTGGATCGTCTTCATCTCCTTCTATTCTTGAATATCCATCAACTATTGCTACAATGGAAGTACCGTTTCTTGCAATATTCTTTTTTACATTTGTGTCTTCTAGCGTTGCAAAATAAACAATTAGTGGAATAGAAAACATTGCAAACACAATTAGTGGTAAAACGTATTTTACAAATTTCATATAAAACCCCTTAAATAATTCTAATAATAATATATCAACTAAAAAGCTTATTTGTCAATAAAAAAAGCCCTTTCGGGCCATATTCACAACCATTTAAAAACCAATACCTAATGTAACAGTATTGGCCACTACTAGTCCGCCCACGGCTAATGCTAAGGCTACTATAATGATTGCTTTTATTAAAAGTGCTTTCATTATTTTAATCTCCATTTACCGGTAACAGTGCCCATTTTACCAAAGATTTGACAAAAATGCAAGGTTTTTTTTGATAATTTAAACCTTACGGGCTGTTTTACAAGCCTTTTTTAGGGCAATAAATTGTATGCTATTTTTGATATTTTTGTTAAAAATTTATTATTTTAGGGTATTTTTAGTGTTATTTTTTCATAAAAGTGATGCAAATTGGGCAATCTTTAATGTCGTTTACAGTTATGCCATTTGCGATACAATTTTTGCTTTTATTAAACAAACAATCGGCTCTACATTCTAAACATAAGTCTTTATTATGTCTATAACTTGCAATTTGTGGAGTTGTTTCAAAAATCTCTTTACTTATATCTCGTGCTTTGTCTGGGTGTTTTTTATAAGACAAACACTCTAACTTTTCACTCACTTTTAACTCTTTTACTCTACAAGTGAGCATTTCGTTATACTCGCAATCTGTTTTTCTACATCTAATATCCATACAAAACCTCTATTTTTTATATAAAATATAGCCAAATTGGGCTATTTTATACTTGTTTTTGTAGGTTTTCATTGACACACATAGTTTTTTAATTTAAAATTAAAATATAGTAAAGGAGTAAATTATGAGAATAATTTTAAAACAAGATGTCAAAGGCACTGGCAAAAAAGGTGACATACTAGAAGTAAACGACGGATACGCAAAAAACTTTTTAATTAAAAAAGGCCTTGCAGTATTGGCAACAAGCGAAGCTCTTAACGCAAATGCAGGACAAAAAGCAGCCCAAGCTCACAAAATCGAATTAGAGCGTCAGGCATGTATGGAATTGGCTCAAAAAGTAAACAAAGCAACAGTTATCCTAAAACTAAAAAGTGGCGAAAATGGCAAGATTTTCGGCTCTATTACAGGTAAAGAAATTGCTGACCAACTAAATCAACAAGGCTTGAACGTTGAGAAAAAACAATTAGTTTTAGACAGCGCAATTAAAGCTCCTGGCATTTACACAATCACAGTTAAATTATACAAAGATATCACTGCTAAATTCCAACTTAGAGTAGATGCTCAATAATTAAAACAAAAAAGACCAAGATTAAACTTGGTCTTTTTTTTTGAGAGCTATTTTTTTAGAATTTTTGTAAGATATTTTGCAACATCTTTATTGTTGCAATGTTCAAAAAAGTCTTTTTTGAAAAAGTCATAGTCTATTGTTTGTTTCAAAAAGTCTTGGTCGATATTTTTTAGCACATACATAATATCTGTATGTGTTACTTTTTTTACTTGGTCTAAAATTAGCTTGTTTTGTTTTTCTGGGACAACTCTTTCTTTCGGATAACCGCCGCCACCTTCACAGCTAAAAGTTTGTTCAAATATTTGCTCTAAGTTGAGTTCGGCTCCCCAACCAAAGCCTTTTGCAAAGGCAAGGCTTATTGCGTTACCATCGTTGATTTGTCTAAACATATATCCATCACTAGGATCTACTATGTGCCCACATAATACCCCTGAAAAAGAGTTGCAAGCTAGCATAGCCCCCTCACCCGTACCACAACCTGTTACTACAAAGTCTACCACACCACAGTTTAGTAATAGTGCACTTAACAAGCCTATTTTTACATAAGTTAATTGGTGTTTATCTTCTGCACCGTACATACCGTAATTTACAACTGTATGATTATATTTTGTGGCTACCTTTTCTAAAACATTAAATATCATTTCGTTTTTCACAGCTTGGCTGTTTTCATTTATTAAAGCTATTCTCATCTCACACCTCTAATCAATAAGTTGTATTTGTTCTGGGGTTAACATTGTACCTACTATATCTGCTCTTTTATTTGTTTTAGGTACCCACGCACATGATATATATGTTTGCTCTACATCT
>JAZRTN010000159.1:0-4180 GCA_045652045.1 Clostridia bacterium | reverse complement strand
GAAAACGAAACAAAAAAGATTTTTTCTATTATCAAAAAATATTTCTTAAAGCAAAACCCAACTGTTATCTATGCTACAAGCGATAAAACATTATCAAAAACTATCTCAACAAGAGTAATAAATGTAGAGCTTGGTAGTATTGTAGACTAGTTATCAAAGTTATAATCTTCAACCTTTTTAAACTCATGCTTTATGTGTGAGTTTTTTTGTTTTGTTTGCGATTTTCCCAAAGTGCCCAGCATAGAAAATATTTTTGTTATATCCATATTTCCGCCGCCCATTATGCTCTGTAAATTTGATAATGAAGGGTTGTTTTTTGTCAAATATGGTAATAAAACGCTAAGCAAATTTTGTCCTTGAAAGTTCATATTGTTTTGTAAGTTAAAATTCTGACTAGGGGTAGCTTGTATAGAAACATTACTTTGCTTAGGTGAATCTATGTAAGTCGAAGGGTAACTATTTAATACATCTTGTGGAATGTGTGGGTTATTGTCATACCTTGGCTGATTTTTAAAAACACTGGCCAAATTATTTAATAGAGATAAATCCATATAATATACCTTTAAAAACTTTAATAATCTATTGTATGAGTTGTAACAAAATTTGTTTACTATAACTAAAATTAAAGCTTAATCATATAATAAATTAAGGAGAATATTATGGTAAAAAATATATTTGATTATGCTGACGAACCTATCGAAAATCAACAAACTAGCGAAGTTATAAAGGAACAAGTACAAAACCAAGGCCTTGATTACGAAAAACTTCAACAGACTTTTAATAAATATCAATCTATGCCACAGGACCAAATAGTTCAAGAATTTTTATCTATGGCAAAACAACAAAAAAACTCTGGACAGTTAAACAAACAAAACCTTGACCAAATAAGTAGTACGTTATCGCCTTTTTTAAATAATCAGCAAAAAGAATTTTTAGATACCTTAATACATAAAATTGATGAATAACTATTTATATAAAATAGACAAACAACTTTTAAAACAAGTCTGTACACAGTCTAATGAGACAAAGTATAGTTGTATAGTGTACGCCCAAGACTATTTTAGCCTAAAAAACAAAGTGTTAAACAAACTTGGCATTAACTCAAAAACCTACGATTATCCGTTTATAGGAGCAGTAGGTGTAAACCTAGACTATAACCAAATAATACGTCTTGCTAAGACCAATGTTGTTAGTTTTATATCTAAACAAAGCAAGGTCTCTGCACAAATAGATGTTTCAAAAAAGATTTTGCAAGTTGATAAATTTTATAGTCAAAACATTTACGGTGATAGCTGTACTATGGCAATAATAGATACTGGCATCAGCCCTCATCTAGACTTTGTTATGCCCAAAAATCGCCTTATTAAATTTGTTGATTTAGTAAACAATAGCAAAACCCCTTATGATGATAACGGTCACGGCACATTTGTTGCAAGTGTTGCTTGTGGCAATGGGTTAACTAGCAATGGCAAGTTTTCTGGCATTGCACCTAAGTGTAAAATTATTTCAATTAAAGCATTAGAAAGTAGTGGAGAAACAGGTGCTTTTAAAATTCTTGAAGCTATGCAATGGGTGTACGACAATCGTAAAAAATACAACATAAAAGTAGTCTGTATGAGTTTTGGTAGTACGCCAATAGATAACAAAGACCCTATGATGCTCGGTGCAGAAACTTTGTGGCAAGCAGGTATAGTAGTAGTTGCGGCGGCAGGCAACGATGGTCCAAAGCCATTTACTATTAAGTCGCCAGGTTCTAGCAATCGTATCATCACCGTAGGTGGGTTAGATGATAAAAGAAATAATAGTTTGTATGATTTTAAAAAGTTTTGTGTAGCAGACTTTTCTTCTCGTGGGCCAGTTGGCTACTTTTATAAACCAGACCTTATAGCCCCAGCAATAAATATTACAGGTGCTAGTTTTAAAGGTGGATATACAAAAATGAGTGGAACGTCAGTCGCAACGCCAATGATTGCTGGTGTTTGTTCGCTTATGATAGATAAATACCCAAACATAACCCCCGACCAGCTTAAAGTACGTTTAGTTAAAAACTGTAAACAAATAGCCTTTAATCATAACGCCGAAGGTTATGGACTATTGCAACTAGAAGGCCTATTTAATAATTAACTCAAAGCCCTTGACTGATATTGGTTAGGGCTTTTATTAATTTATCAATTTGTCTTTTAGAATTGTAGTGGTTTAAACTAACCCTTATAGATCCAGTAATAGTAGTCCCTAAAAACTTGTGACAAAGTGGGGCACAATGTAATCCGCCTCTAACAGCAATATTATATTTTTCGTCTAATATTCCACTTGCTTCAATCGAATCAACATTTTTTAAATTAAAACAAACAACCCCATATTTGCTATGTGTTTGAGTATAAATAATTGCATTTATCTTAGTTAGGTTTTCAATCAAATACTTAGTAAGATAAGCCACCTTTTTCTTATGTCTGTCAAAATTCCTTATAACATACTTTGTTCCATACAAAAGCCCCATAATAAGTGGAGTAGACAAAGTCCCGGCTTCTAGTCTTTCAGGCAAGCTATCAGGTTGGGTTAATTGTACCGAATTTGTACCAGTTCCACCAAAACGTATAGGGTTAACTTTAACTTTATTTATACAAAGCCCACCAATGCTGCTTGGTGCAAACAATCCTTTGTGCCCAGCAAACGCAAGTAAATTAATGTTGTTTTTTTGCATATCAATGTCAATATGTCCACAGCTCTGAGCGGCATCTACCAAAAATATCAAACCTTTTTCTTTGCAAAATTTACCTACGCCATCAATGTCGTTTCTATTGCCCGTAACGTTACTTATATGTGTTAAACACACAAGATATGTATTATCTTGATAAGCGTCTTTTATGTCGTTTAGCGTTATATTAAACCCGTTAGAAGGGTATACAATGCTTAGTGTTATCTTGCCAATGCTCTTTAAATAATTTAACGGTCTCAAAACGGAATTATGCTCAAAACAACTAGCTATTACGTGTCCGCCGTCACGTGCGCTGCCAAGTATTGCCAAGTTAAGTGCGTCAGTACAATTTTGTGTAAATATAACATTTGATTCACTTTCGCAGTTAAATAAATTTTTGATAGTTAATCTTGTTTTTAAAATCTGTCTTGCTGCCTTTAAACTATGCCTATGTCCACTTCTTCCAGGGTTGGCAGAGTAGTTGCATAGCGCCTTTAATACGCCTAGTTTAACGCATAAGGGTTTTTTAAAAGTAGTCGCTGCGTTATCAAAATAAATCACACATAACCTCCTAGTAACTTATTAAAATATTTTTAAGTATAATGAAATATAGATTAAAAACATTGTTTATATAAAATATTAAACAAAACATTATTTTATTACATTAGGGGTAAATGAGTTGAAATACTTAATTGCAGCATTCAGATCAAGAAATCAAGTTATGGTCTTTTACGAAATACTTATGTCATATCATATCAAAGCAAAAATCATTAATACACCAAGGGGAGCAACCGTATCTTGTGGATTATCAGTCAAATTCGACCATAGCGATTTTTTACAAGTAAAACAAGTTTTACTTCGTCGTAATTTTGATACATTTGCTGGTTTTTATGAAGTGTTTGTTGTAGGTAATAACCAAATAGTCAAGCGCTACATTTAGTTAAAACTAGTAATAAACAAGTTAGTTTTAAATCATTAAATATGTTTTTGTAATTTTGTAAAATAATCATTGAAATATTAAACTTTTATGCTATAATGTATAAGCAATAAAAAAAGGAAAAGAGCCTTGCAAAAAAAAGAACTAGCAAACATAACTTATAGCTATCTTGATGAATTGTTTGAAAGAGCAGAGTGCGAACTTAATTTTACTAACCACTTAGAGTTGTTAGTTGCAGTTATGTTGTCTGCGCAATGTACAGATAAGCGAGTTAACCAAGTCACTCAAACGCTTTTTAAAAAATATCAAACAGTCCAAGACTATGCTAGTTGTAATAGAGAAGAGTTGGAGCAAGACATTTTTTCTTGTGGGTTTTATCGCAATAAATCAAAAAATATCATATCAGCTTGCCAAGATATTATTTCAAAATTTAATGGACAAGTCCCTGACAATTTTGAAGACTTAATATCTTTAAGTGGTGTAGGTAGAAAGACTGCCAATGTTGTTTTAGCAGTAGGCTTTAACCAAGATGCAATCGCAGTTGATAC
>JAZRTN010000158.1:0-1879 GCA_045652045.1 Clostridia bacterium | reverse complement strand
TAATATATCAAATTATATAATAATCTCAAAATATTTTTTATAAGCAAGACAATTTTAGATACAAATCAATACAAAATATATACTAGTATGATACAATATAGGTATGAAAAAACTCGTTTTAATTGATGGGCACAACCTGATGTTTCAAATGTATTATGGTATGCCAAACAAAATACTCAACTCAAAAAATATTGACATACGTGGGGTTATAGGCTTTGTTGGTGGGTTAAACAAAATAATTAATATATTAAATCCAGACAATATACTAGTAAGTTTTGATGGCGAATCCCCAACAAACAAAATGACATTAGACCAAAGCTATAAAGCAAATCGCCCAGAGCTTGATACAAATGACAACCCATTTGTTGGATACGAATATATAAAAACTTGTCTAGATAATATGCATATAAAGTATTTCGAAAACACCTCATTTGAAACAGATGACTTAATTGCAAAATATGTCAACACTTACAAAAACGATTATAAGATATATATAGTTTCAAGTGATAAAGATTTTTACAGTTTAGTGTCCAACAATGTAGAGGTCTTTACATACAGGGGCAAAAATTCTAAGTTTATAACCCCTCAATACATCTTAGACAAGTATAATATTGAGCCTGAAAAATTTGGATTATTTAAATGTCTTGTTGGCGACAAGAGCGACAACATAGCAGGAATAAAAGGAGTAGGTCCAAAAACTGCAAGCAACTTAATAAACAACTACTCTACATTAGACAATATGCTTTGCATAGATTTTATTAAAAATAATTATCAATTATTATTACACAACAAACAACTGATTGACTTTGATTGTGATGTTAAAACTCCTTTTAATATAAGCGATTTGGGTTTTATTAACACAAACTTAACAACAACACAAATTTTAAAAATGAGTAATGTTTATTAATTTTTATAAAAAGTGTTAATTTGATTGAATATTTTTTTGGTTTATATTAAACTATTGACATAAAGAGAGGTAGATATGAAAAAATTTTTACAAACCATTGCTGCATGTTTAATTATGTTTGCCTGTGTTATTGGACTTGCTGCGTGTGACTCTGCGGGCAATACTGATGCAAAAAATATAATAGGCACATGGCAATCTGACAATGGCATGGCTGCTATTACAAGAATACAATTTACAAAAGACGCAGATTGGGAATCTGGCGACCCTTTACGTGGCAACGTTAGTTACTACCCACTAAATGCAAAAAGCCCAGAACAAGGTAGTTTCTTTGAATCAACAGATGGTGACAAAGTTTACTACACTGCAATATTAGGCACAAAGTCTTACAAATGCGAACTTGTAAATGGCAAACTAAAAATGTCTCTTGAAGATAATTCTTTCAACGAAACATTCTCTAAAAAATATGATTAATAAAAAAACGCCAAGCTTATGGCGTTTTTATTTTTTATATGATATTTTTAAAATAAAAAAAGAAGGGATATCCCTTCTTTATTTTTGGTAGCGGCGGTAGGAGTCGAACCTACGACCTTTCGGGTATGAACCGAACGCTATAACCAACTAAGCTACGCCGCCATAATGGTGATCCCAAGGAGAGTCGAACTCCTCACTTCGCCGTGAAAGGGCGATGTCTTAACCGATTGACCATGGGACCATATATATAAAAATATATCAACAGTTTGCCGATATATTAGTGGTTGCGGGAGTGGGACTCGAACCTCACGACCTTCGGGTTATGAGCCCGACGAGCTACCAAGCTGCTCCAACCCGCGATATTTAGGTTTGCATTAAAGTCTTCCTTAATGCTTAAATATAATATACTATATTTTTACCTTTGTCAACCGAATATTAAACCATTTTTTAAGTTTATTGGCTTTTTATGTTGAATTTTTCTATACCGTTTGGTACAATATA
>JAZRTN010000157.1:0-1229 GCA_045652045.1 Clostridia bacterium | reverse complement strand
CACCTATATTTGGTTTTTGGCAAATAAATACAAAATATTTACCCGTAAAAACGGCTTTAATAATAAAAAAAGAGTAGCTATTTGCTACTCCTTTATATTTTATAAAACTTCTAAGTTTTTGCCATAGGCTTTTTTGAAGTCTAGACTTGCTTTTAAGGCTTCTCTAATTTCGATTGAAGCGTCTGCTGTAACGATTGTTTTCATAATAACTGAATCGCCTAACACATCACAGCTTACGTCTTGAACGATATTACGATGAGTTTTGTCAAGGGCTTCGGCTATACGAACAATTATAGCAAGCTTTTTAACAGCAAGAAGGTCTTCTTCTAACAAGATATCTTTGTATTTGATCCATTCTGCTAAGCTAAATTCGTTAGAGTCTTGGCTAGAACATACAAATGCTGCAAGTGTGATTTCTCTTTGAGTTACACCTTGGATATCTGAGTTTAGGATAATATTGAAGCTGTTTTTTGCATGGTTATAAAATTTGATACGTTTACCACAATCGTGCATGATTGATGCTATACGCAATACTTTTAAGTAACCACGTGATAGTTTATGTAAAACTTTAAGTTGTCTGAATAATATTAATGCAAGTTCGCCAACTTGTTTTGCGTTGTCTTCTTTTTTATCATAGAAAGCATTGATAGTTTCTAGGCTATAACCTAACAAATCAGAGATTGGTTTTTCGTTAGTGATTGGAACAGCATAGTTAAATATTAAGCCTTCTTTTTCGTCTTTGTCTGAGATAACAAATTCTTGTGCGTCGATTGTTTCTAACACTGCTTTTACTATACAGATGCCACTAGCTAACACATCTGCTCTATCACTAGAAATACCTTTGATTTTTTTGGTTTTGTCTAGGTCAAGAGTTTTGATTAGGTCGTAGACACTATCAAAGTCTGCTTTTGTCATTGGATAGTTGTGAGCTAATTCAAGTGGGTATTTTTTAAGCTTACGACTAAGTTTGCCGATATTTGCAAATGCACTACCTGCACCGATATATGCAAATTCTGGTTCGATATGTTTTAACCAGTCATATACTTTAAGTTCGTTTTTGAATAACTCTACCATACGTGAACAAGTTGTTTCTGGTGTTTCTTTTGAGTTTTCAAACAATTGTGTTAATGTATATGAACCCATTGGAATAGTAACTTGATTACATATTACACGTCTATTGTAGTGTACTAGGTTGGTACTACCACCTTTAACATCAATAATAAGACCTT
>JAZRTN010000156.1:0-9297 GCA_045652045.1 Clostridia bacterium | reverse complement strand
CCACAAAAACAAACCTTGCTTCTAACGAAATCTTAGTTTCATTAGAAACATACAATGCTCTTGTTGGAGAACTTGGTTACCCAACTTTGACAGAGACAGAAGTAACAACAAAAGGTTTTATCTACCTAAACACTATCAATGGTGGCTATGATACAAACTTATCTCTTTGCATATCAGATTCAAAAGGTGTAAGTTATGATATAGCAGGCGTGTTTATCGAAAGCCAATCTCAAAACTATACAAAAATTGTTATGACTGCTAGCGATTATCAAAACCACGCTTTATCTCAAACAGTTTTTGGTGCATACAACTTAGTTATCAATACAACTGTTGGTAATGAATTGTTAGAAGAATCTATCGTTACTCTATCAGCTCTTGGTATGACTTTTGTAAGCCCTAACTCAGGAGAGATTAACAACTTTAACAGAACAATTGAAATTGTAAAAGCTGCATTCTTAGTAACAAGCATTTTTACAGCAGTATATTCATTAGTATTAATGTACTACTTTATTAGCCAAATGATTAAAGACAGAAAAGCAGATATCGGTATACTAAGAGCTATCGGTGCTGGCAAGCTTGATGTCGCTCGCATCTTTATAATTTGCTCAGGCATACTTGCAATAAGCATATTTGTCTTAACAGTTGTGTTAACATTAATTGCTTCTGCTGTTGCTAATATGGTTGTAGTTGCTACCCTTTCACTATCAATTAGCGTATTTAGTTCTCAATTTGCAATGTATATTTATCTTGCAATACTATGCTTAATAGTTGTTATTATGGGTACAGCAGTTCCTATTGTTAACTACTCTAAGAAAGCTCCAAACCAATTGATGAAAACATTCTAATAAAACAAAAGCCATTGGCAAATGCCAGTGGTTTTTTATTTTGTTAATTTGATTTAGTTGTAAAAAAACTAATTTAATTGTAAACTATGTATATATGTTTATAGGGAGAGTTCTATGATAACCTTATCTACAACACTTGCCTTAATTATTACGGCAGTTACATATTTTGCCATACCTACAATACTGGTATTATGTATACATAACAACAGAAAGTTGTTAATTACCACTTGCGTGTTTACTGTAACATTTTTCTTGCTTTTGTTTATATGTACACTTTCTACCGTATCTATAAATAACGACTTTGTCACAATAGAGTTTGTTACTAATGGTAAGTGGTGCGCAAAAGCTATTAACTTTGGAATGTCACCTACAAAGACAGATTTGCTTATTAATATCTTTATGCTATTCCCAATAGGCGCTTTTGTTGTTATGGTTAATCATCACAAACAAAAAAAGTTTGCAGTACTTAAAGCTATACTTGTGGGTTTGTTGGTTGGATTCTGTATAGAACTATTACAATTTATACTACCTGTCAATCGTAGCGTACAATTAAGCGATATGCTACTAAATAGCATAAGCGTATTTGTTGGTGCTTGCTATTTTAGATTTTTATGGTGGTTAAGAGACAAAATATATGTAAATAAAAAATAATTTTATAGCCATACTAACTTAAAGGAGTTATATATGTTAAACCTATTTGTTAGTATGGCTATGTTATTTAATATGGTAGGAGCTATAATGCAAAATTTTAATTTAGTTAATGCGTTTGACTTTGCAAACTCAATTAACATTATATATGACAACACAACCCATACTTTTTCTCGTGGAGACACGGAGTATGATGAGATTATAAATGCTTTTTATAAAATAGCCGAAAAAAGCCACGAAATGCCAGCTCTTGGAGTAAGTCTACACGAAGATACCGTTAAAGAAATGCAAAGCGGTTTGTTTGTAGAGTTTGTTTTTGACGGAACACAAATTTATAATGATATGCCTTTTGATGCGCTACTTATTAAAGTAGAAAAAGAAAACTCAGGTTTTAATATAATTAGAAAATACCAAGATAAATACGAGGGCAGATGCTACTACTTACAACTAAACCAGGATATGCAACATCTATATGACACATTAATAAATATTGTCCAACCTAAAAACGCAGAATAATTCTCTGCGTTTTTTTATTTAAACCAAGTAATTACCAATTGACATAAACAATAATTTAATGCATACTATATTTGTTTTATAGAGGCGTAGCTCAGCTGGTTAGAGCGTTTGCTTGACATGCAAGAGGTCGTAGGTTCGAGCCCTATCGTCTCTACCATTTTAAGGAGTCTATTTGATGAGACTTCTTTTTTTATTAAAGTGTTTGTGATAAAAAACATATATGATATAATCGTTGTGTAAAAGGAAATAAAAATGTACAAACAACGTTTAGAAACAAAAGATTTAATACTACGTAAAGCAACTTTGCAAGATGCTTTGCCTTTATGGAAAAATTATTGGTGTCATGAAGAAACTGCAAGGCATATGCTATGGCCTGTTGTAAAGACACAAGAGGAAGCAATCGCTCGTATGCAAAGAACAATTGAATTTCAGAAAGACCACTTTGCTTTTTTGATTTGTCTAAAACAAAATGATGAACCCATTGGCATGGCAGGTATGATGGAGATTGAGCCAAAGGTGTGGGACGACACTGGTGTTGGTATGGGACCTAATTTTGTCGGCAAAGGTTATGGCAGACAAATAATTGATGTGTTTTGTGATTTTGTATTTAACGAAATGGGCGCAGAAAAAATGTTATTGTCTTGCTTTAAACAAAACTTACCTTCAAAAAACTTGCAACTAGATTATGGATTTGAGTATATATATTCTACCGACAAAATACGACAACACGATGGCTTTGAGTATATATGTGAAACCCAACAATTAACTCGTGAAAAATACTTAAAACTAAAAACTCCTGTTGAACACATTGTAATATTAAAACCTAAATTTTATGACAAGATAATAAGTGGCGTTAAGACTATTGAGAGTAGATGGTCAATAAATAAATGTGTCCCTTACAAACAAGTTAAGGTTGGTGATGTGCTATATTTAAAAAAGACTGGCAAAGAAATTACAGCCAAAGCAACTGTCAAAAAAGTTAAGTTTTTTGAACTCGACACTGACATATTAAACACAATTGTAAACAAATACGGCAAAGATATTTGTTTGGAAAGTTTTGACAACCCAGACTCTTTAAAAGACAAAAAATATTGCTCACTTGTATGGCTTGAAAATGTCCAAATTTTAGACACTCCAAGACAGGCAAAAAGGTGTTTTGGGAACGGCTGGTCGGTAATTAAAAAATAGATAATTTTTACAACAAAAAACAACCCTAAAATTTTTGATAATTTTAGGGTTTATTTTTTAGAAAATTTGTGAATAAATTTTTTAGTTTTTTGCAAAAATTTTTAATCAAATTTTAGTAAAAAAATATTTTTATTGAGCTTGCTTTTTAAAAAACTTTGTCAAAAAACACAACCGAACAATTAGTCATACCCCAAAATACCCCACCGACCACGTGGTTATATTGCTATATTACCACCGAACAATTGGTTAGTTTGCAAATTTTGGCAATTTTTGGTTTTTGATGATTTTTTAGGACCTGACAAAAATAATATACTTTTTAACAAAAACCCGACTTTTTATTCGGGTTTATTTTGTTTGTTAAAATCAATAGCAAAAGGCTTGTGATTTTGAGATGATTTTTGAGGCAAAAATTGACCTTTATTGTATAACTAATTTTAGTAAACTTTTTGTCTAAAATTTAGGCAAAATTTCAACAAAAAAATCAAGGCCCTTTAACCTTGATTTTTTAATAAATTATTTGTTAACAATATCACTTTGTTCAAATGGAGTTTTTAGTTTTTCTGGGTTGGTTAAAAGGTCGTTCCAAAGTTTCAAACTACGTACAAAGTAAAATCCGTCACATGGACGCTCGTCCATTGTTAGACCCAAGTTCATAACTTTGCCGACTTTTAGTTCGCCGTTTTCTACGACAGGGGCTTCCTTCTCTTTGCCCATAGCAACAAACAATGTTGCTGTACCAAAATTAAACAAGTGATGGTTGATAGCATCTTGCTTAATAGACTTCAAGTTTGTTAGATACACACTTGTATGAAATGGGCTGGCAGCAATTAAACTTTTTGGTAACATACCATGATTGTCTAGCCATCTAACAAAACCCATCGCCCATCTAAATAAAAAGTTAGGAAGGCATGTAAATGACTTACCTTTTTTCTCTGTTTTTGTTTCTTCTTCAAAAGCTTTTTTAATTTCGGCGTTGAACTTTTCTTTGACTTGATCGATAGTCTCTGTACCATCAAAACCAACTTTGATTATTGTATCTGGCGAATCATCTTTAAGAGATTTTTTGATTGTCATAGAAATAAAAATTCCTTTACGTTGGAATATCTTACCCCTAACAACAAATCTATTAAGCACTGGTCTTATTGCAAGTAGTCTAACTATACTTGCAACTACGATATCCATATAGCTATAATTATTGCCCTGCTCTCTTTGCTCTGCAATCCATTTGTCCATTGGCTCGCATCTTAATTGGTGAGTAGCATAATTCATAGCGTCGTTTCTTGATGTCATAAAATGTGGGCCGGCTTTTTCTATTACACCCAAACCTTTTACAGGTTTGCCGTCACTTCTTCTTCCAAACATATATTAATCCTTATTTTTTTAAAATTTCTTTTTTGATTGATCTTTCTAACTTGCAAGCATTTTTATAACACAAACTTAAAGTAAGCTCTTCGGTTATTTTTGCACCGTGTTTATGCATAAGTAGTTCGTAGTCTAATGATGCTAAGTTAGAATGTGCAAGACCTTTTGCTATCTTGTCCCAATCGATTGTACCATATTGGTTAAGAGTATGTTGGTCGCTTTCTCCATTGTTATCATTTAGGTGAAGGGCTACAAGTCTATGACCATACTCTTTAAGGTAATCTTTTTTAGGATCAAAACAATGGTTATGACCACTGTTATAGCAAAAGCACAAATATGAATTATCAATATGTTTAAATACATAGTCAATAATTTTTGAGTCGTTGTTATTTTCTACTGCAAGAGGCATTTTGCATTTTTTACAAACGTTTAAAACTCTATTAAGTCTATCTATACCGATTTGGCTACCCACTCCGTCTAAGTGAATAACTAAACTTGTAAAACCATACTTCTTTGCAAGTTTCACTTCACTTATAAGAGTTTTTGTTATTTGTTCGCCTGCTTCGTTATCTTCAAAAAGATTTTTTAACATTTGACTATCATATGATGCGTGCAAAGAAGAAAGCTTTAAGCCAACTTTTTTAATTAGTTTAACTTGCTTTGCTAGTTTGCCATTTTGCCACTCAAACTTATGGTCAATAGCTGTTGTTACACAAGTAAAGCCTGCGTTTTTTATTCTTAATAGTCTTTCTTTAAAATCTCCTAAATAACCGAAGTAAACGGTTATACCTTTATCTAATGTTATCATAGTTTTCTCCGTACGTTTAGTTTAACAAAAAAACATATTTATGTAAAATTTTTTAAATAAAGTTTTAGAGCAAAATAAAAAGAGAGTTAATAAAACTCTCTTTTTTTTGTATTATTATTTTTTAGAAAGCTGTTTTTCTAACTCTCTAACTTGTTTGTCAAAAGTTTCTCTGTCGCCGTTATTAACTATATAATAATCTGCAATGCCTATTGGTCCACCTTTTTCGATATTTTCAATTTCTGAAAAGTCACGTGAGCGAGATTCTTCATATGTTTGTGGTCTATATGTACGAGTTGATAATCTTTCGTGTCTTATACCTGCGTTACATACTACACACAACACTTCAAACATATCTCCGTAAGTTTCTTTAAGAAATTTGTACTCTGACCAAGAATACATACTTTCTACTAAGACATTGCCACGTGTTAAAGCTTGGTCAATCTTATCTTTGTTAAGCCTAGCATAGATAGCTTTGTCACCACTTGCTCTAAACTCTTCTCTAACAACTCTGGCATTTGCCTCAGAGAAATCTTGACCTCTGCGTCTTAGTTCGTCAAAGGTTACATCTCCAAAGTAAACCCTGTTCCAGCCCGCTTCTACAAAAATTTCCGTAGCAGATGATTTGCCACTGCCACACATTCCTACTACTGCAAGAATCTTTTTCATACTTTCCTCCTAAGATTATAATAAAGCAATAAGTGCTGCAATTGCACCAACACCCAATACAATACCTGCAACAAGGGCAAATATTTTCCAACCTGATTTTGGAGTTTTACCTTTGATGTTTCCTGTTTTACCATTAACAAAGAAATTATAATTTTTATTTTTATATTTGAAGTTGCAAGCCCATATTGGAAGTAATGAATAACTCCAACGGACATTGCTATATTGAGTTTCGCATTTAAAACCGATATAGTAATCATAACCTAATGATCTTTTAATACCAACTTCTATTGCGTCATTTTTTTGCATTTGTTCACTAGCAAGACATGCGTGAACATCTCTTTCATAATTAAGAGTACTAAATCCCATTAGATAATTAGGGTCATATGCATTAAATGGTTGATAGCTATACTCTTCAAACTGTTCAATTGAATATTTTGCAATAAAATCATTTGCTGGTTCGATTTGGTTATAATAAGCATTTGACTCTGTGCCATGTACAGGAAACTTGCGTTCTACTGTATAAGTTCTGCCTTCAGAATCTCTTCTAGTTTCTCTATTAACACCTATACCAGAATAAGTAGAAAATGTATTATAGTCATACAGCCAACATGGGTAATATATGCCTTGCATATTTTCTAGTGCCGCTTTTGTTTTTAAGTTGTTTGGAGCAAATTTCTTTTTTCTAATCCACTCTTTATAAATATTGACAGCTCTATCTTTTGATACTGCAAAAGGAATAATGCTGTCTGGTTTATGTGTAAGTGATGTTGCTACTGATGTTAAGCTATTGCTATGACAGTATGGACATTTTGTGTCTATTATATCTGTTGAGTTAAGTGGAGCACCACAATTGTTACACTTATAATTAAATTTATTGTCGCCTAGATGTTGTGGGCAAGACTCTAATGTATAAAATTGTTTTTCTGGGGCTGGGATATTTTCGATAGGAACTTGACTGTTGCAATTTTCACAAAGCAAAACACCCCTTTCCGGATCAAACTTATAGTTGCCACCACAGCTTTCGCATTTTTCGTATACTTTACTCATAGGTTACCTCCAATATTTATTTAAAAAAAAGTATGTCAGTGTGTGACATACTTTTTGAATTACACTAAACTTATTTAAGTTTTGTTCCACATTCGCCACAGAATTTTGCTTTTGGAGAAAGTTTTGCACCACAGTTAGGGCAAACATTTTCTTGTGCAACTTGTTTTGTTCCACATTCACCACAGAACTTAGCAGATGCTGGAAGTTTTGCGCCACAGTTAGCACAGAATTTTTCTGCTGTTGCACTTTGAGCTGGTTGAGATGGTTTTAGAGATTCTTTCATCATCTCGCCAATTGCTGCACCTGTTCCTAGTTGAACACCTAGACCAGCTGCTCCTCCTTGGTTTTGAGCTGAATCACGCATAGCATTTGCTGCTTGGTATTTAACAAATGTATCCATACTGTCGCCCATAACACCCATAGATGAACGAGTGTCGATAGCTTTTTCTACTGCTTCTGGGAAAGAAATGTTTTCTACAACGATATTGCTTACTTGTAAACCTAAGTCTAAGAAGTGGTTACCAATTTGGTTAGTAGCCATTTTGTTAAACTCTAATAAGTTGCAAGCAAGGTCGATAGCTGAAACTTTACTTTCTGCGATTGTATCAGAGATACCTGCTACCATGATGCTACGTAGGTAGTCGTTGATATCTTGTGTTGTAAATGAAGCATTTGTGCCAAATAGTTCTTTTAAGAATAGTCCAGCATCGCTAACTCTAAATGCATATTTACCATAAGCACGAATACGGATAACGCCGAATTCTTTATCTCTCATAGTGATTGGGTTAGCTGTACCCCATTTTTGGTTAGTGAATTGTTTTGTGTTAACGAAATAAACTTCTGAATAGAATGGTGATTTGAAACCATATGGTAAAGCTAGAAGTTTAGTTAAGAATGGTAGGTTGCTAGTTGAAAGAGTGTGAGTGCCTGGTTGGAAGATGTCAGCAATTTTGCCTTTGTTAACAAAAACTGCTACTTGGCTTTCTCTAACTACAAGTTTAGAACCCATCATAATTTGTCTACCGTCCATTGGGAAACGATAAACCATAGTATCCTTAGACGCATCGGTCCATTCGATAACTTTTAATAATTGGCTTTTAATAAATCCCATAATATACTCCTTATCTTAAAATGATAGAGTGGCTTACAGATGTAATTTCGCTATCATCTGAAAGAACTATCTCTTGGTTGTGTGAATATTCTCTAACATAATTATCTACTCTTATGTTAAATTTGTCAGTGCTTTGATCGCTAGTAAGAATAATATATTTGCCAGGTTTTAAATCTTGTTTTGAGCCAACTTTATAAGTTTTGCCTGCTTGTAGCAAGAAATCACCTTTTGTATAACTTACTTTTGCATCACCGTCACTATAAATTGTGTCAGTTTCGTATGTGTAACGAGCATCTTTGGTTTCTACCAAGTTTTGTTCGCTACGTTTTTTGTTTCTTTTGAATGCTACAGATAGTGTGATTATTAAAATAAGTAATAATGCACCGCCACCGATTGCAAACCATACCCAAGGTTCCATATCAATCTCCTTTTTTATTTATTAACTATATATTATCACATTTTTTTTTACTTTACAACTAAACGGATTTAATTATATTTTAAATATTGTAAAGTTTTTGGGATTTTTTAACAAAAAACCACCTAAAAATTAACTTTTTTAGGTGGTTTAACTGCTATTGTGGGTCAGTTGGGTCTTGTGGTTTTTCTACTGGGTTTTGTAAAGGTCTCATTACATAGCTTTTACCAACAACTCTTTTTGAATATTCTTCTTTATACAAAGGTTTTTTGGTAAGGTTTGTATATGTGATTGCTTTTACACCATCATCTTCTAGTTCTGCTTTAATATCATCTATTATCATAAGCATTGATTGTTTGTGTAAAAGTGGAACTCTACCATCTTGCTCTATAATTTTTTCGTCAGCAGTAGAAAACATATATCCTACTTCGTTAAGGTAAGCTGTTTCACCTTCGCTAAGAACACTATATTCTGTTGTATCGACAGTCATTTTAAAAACATTGTCTTTGCCGTAATAATTAATAAAACCTTCTGTTGTGCCTTGTAAAGACATTGTTGCAATAGTGCTATCAGTTGGGTTACCTTCTCTATCTACACCATACTCAACCTTGCCAACTGTTACAGGAAAACTAACTTTGACTTCTTCCATAATCTCCTCCGATTTATGTTTTTATTATAACATACAAAAAAA
>JAZRTN010000155.1:0-1558 GCA_045652045.1 Clostridia bacterium | reverse complement strand
TTAGGAACATTGTTTTTATCAATATCATACTTTATTTCATTCCCTATATCAAATGCCGATGCCCCAGCAATTATTAACTTGTCAATATTGATTATAAGCATACTTGCTATCGTTTGGGGAATATTTATGATATTGCTATTTAAAGCCCCTCACGAAAAATATGCAAAGCAACTAGACATTCCTATTGCATTTTGTTCAATTAATATAATCGGAGTTATACTTGCATTTATATTTGCAGCAATGCTTAGTGAAATAAGCGTGTGGATAGTTTATGTATTGATTATTTTAGTATACGCAACAGCATTTACTCTTGCACTAGTTGATTTGGTTAGAGAAAACAAAAAAGCATTAAATATTCAACAAAGTTCACTACAACAAGCTATTGAAAAAAGTTCTTTCAATTACAACAAAAGAAAAACAGTTCAACCAGTACAACAAAATGTCGCTTGGCAACCTACTCAAACCCAACCTACACAAGCTCAGCCAGTACAAACTCAACAAGTTGTCCAACAACCAGTTCAGCAGCCTGTTCAACCAATGACACCTACATATGTAGAAAACCCAGAGCTACTTGATAAAATTATGCAACTAGATATTTTACTTGCAAGAAAAATCATAACAAAAGCTGAATACGAACACATCAAACAATCTTATATTAAACAAGAAATTGATAAACAATAAAAACAAGCAAGGTAGAAACCTTGCTTTTTTATTACAAAAAATATACCCATCTAAGTTACGTATAGAACATAAAAAAAACAAGCCTATCTCTAAGGCCTGTTTTTTTATCTCTTTATTCAATATTAGAAATTGTTAAGAGAGTTGTTACCGTTATTGGTATTTTGAGGTTGTTGAGGTTGATTTGGTTGACCAAATTGTTGTGGTTGGCCAAATTGTTGTGGTTGACCAAATTGTTGTTGACCAAATTGTTGTGGTTGTTGAGGTTGAGCTGGTTGTTGTGGGAATGCAGGAGCTTGTGGAGCAGCTTGGAAAGCTGGTTGAGCGCCTTGACCATATTGAGCTCTTCTCTTACCTTCTTTGCTCAAATCAACATATACAAGAACGTTAGCAACGATAAGAACTACAATTACTAAGATTGGTAAGATGCTTAACTCTGTGAATAGTAGAGTTACAACTGTAATAAAGTTAAATACAGTTGCTGTAATGATAGCACCTTTCTTGTAAACGTCTGGAGCTTTAGTGCTTTTAGCAATACCAACAATGTTAAGAATCAATGTTATTAGGAATACAGCAACTTGTAAGAATAAAATTACTACAACCATACTTCCACCAGGGATTTTTGACATTTCTGATAGTAGTGGGAAAATCGCTGCAAGGCCAATAATAAGGATAACATTATAGATTGCTGTAAAAACAGTTGCTAAAATAAAAGCTACCAAAGATAGAGGTCTCTTCATACATTTCTCTCCTTTTATAGATTGTTAACTAATTATAGGCCTTTTTGTTCTTTTATGTCAACAAAATAAAGCGTTTTTATCATTAAATTTACCCAAAACTCGCCCATTTTTTAACTATAAGTATGATATTTTATAGTTTA
>JAZRTN010000154.1:0-3935 GCA_045652045.1 Clostridia bacterium | reverse complement strand
TGATAAACTAAAAAAGCAAATGATCTTTGATAGGTCAGTAGAGGAAATCTCACAGGTAATCAAAAATATTTAGGAGTGAACTATGAACGAACTAAAAGGAACAACCATTGTAGCCGTTAAACGTGATGGCAAAATCGCCCTAGCAGGTGACGGACAAGTCACAATGGGTCAAAGCGTTATTTTCAAAAACAACGCAGTAAAAGTAAGAAGAGTATATAACGACAAAGTTGTTATCGGTTTTGCAGGTTCAGTAGCAGATGCATTTAGCCTAAGCAACAGATTTGAAGATATGTTAAACAAATATTCTGGCAACCTTATGCGTAGTGCAGTAGAACTAGCTTCACTTTGGAGACTAGACAAAGCCCTAAGACAACTTGAAGCAATGATGATTGTTGCAGACAAAGAGCAATTACTTATTCTTTCAGGTACAGGCGAAGTAATCGAGCCAGAAAATGGTATCTGCGCAATAGGTTCTGGTGGAAATTACGCATTAGCAGCAGCAACAGCCCTTGCAGAAAACACAAATATGTCAGCAAGAGAAATTGCCGAGAAGGCAATTAATATTGCTTCGTCAATATGCATATTTACAAACAACCACATCACTGTTGAGGAGGTTTAATTATGAACTTATCACCAAAACAAATTGTAAACGAACTAGATAAATATATTATCGGTCAAGACAAAGCAAAAAAAGCAGTAGCAATAGCTCTTCGTAATAGATATCGTCGTAGCAAGCTACCAGCAAATATGCAAGACGAAATCACTCCAAAAAATATTATCTTAAAAGGCCCAACAGGTGTTGGTAAAACAGAAATCGCAAGAAGACTAGCAAAACTAGTCAAAGCACCTTTCGTTAAAGTCGAAGCAACAAAGTATACCGAAGTAGGTTATGTAGGTAGAGACGTAGAGAGTATGGTGCGTGACCTTGTAGAAGTGGCCGTAAGACTTGTTAAAGAAGAAAAAATCGAAGAAGTATCTACAAAAGCAAAACCAATTGTAGATAAGAGATTATTTGATATAGTTTATCCAATCAAAAAAGCTTCACAAGACACAACAATTGATGAAGAAAGCCACAAAAAAGTCATCAGAGAAAGATTAGAGCGTGGCGACTACGACGAAGAAATTATCGAAATTGATGTTAAAGATATGCCAAAATCAATCGAGATGGTTCCAGGTAGTGGTGCAGAAATTAATATCGGTAGCATCTTTGGTGAGATGTTCCCACAAAAACGTAAAAAACGCAAAATGACAGTTAGTCAAGCAAGAGAAATAATGATGCAAGAAGAAAGCGACAAACTTATCGACCTTGACGGTGTTAATAGCGAAGCAATAAGAAGAGCCGAACAAGAAGGCATCATCTTTATTGACGAAATAGACAAAATCGCAGGCAAAAGCACTGGTAATGGTCCAGAAGTAAGTAGAGAAGGTGTTCAAAGAGATATTCTTCCAATTGTCGAAGGTAGCACTATTACTACTAAATACGGTTTAATTCGTACCGACTACATCTTGTTTGTAGCGGCTGGTGCTTTCCATATCAGCAAAGTTGAAGACCTTATACCAGAATTACAAGGTCGTTTCCCAATAAGAGTAGAACTTGATAACTTAACTGCAAAAGAGTTTGTAAAAATTTTAACCGAACCTAAAAACGCAGTTACATTGCAATATCAAGAATTACTTAAAGTTGACAATATCAACTTAGTATTCAAGCCAGACGCATTAACTGCTATTGCAGAATACGCCGAGCAAGAAAACGAAACAAGCGAAAACTTAGGTGCAAGACGTTTGCATACAATTATGGAAATGTTACTTGAAGATATCAGTTTCAATGCTAATGGCGAACACCCAATGCTTGATGTGGTTATTGATAAAGAGTATGTTAACAAAGCTCTTAAAAATGTTGTTAAAACACACGATTTAAGAAAATACGTATTATAAAATTTATTAAAAGGAAAAGTTGTTATGATAGAGATACCAAAGGGCACCAAAGATATGTTGCCACAAAACGCATATAAGTGGCACTATATCGAGCAAACAGCAAGAGATGTTGCAAAACTTTTTAACGCAAAGGAAATTCGTACTCCTATCTTTGAGCATACCGAACTGTTTTTGCGTGGTGTAGGTGATAGTACAGATATTGTTAACAAAGAAATGTACACTTTCCAGGACAAAGGTGACAGAAGCATAACTTTAAAACCAGAAGGCACAGCAGGTGTTGTTCGTAGTTTTATAGAAAACGGCCTTTTTAACAATCCACAACCTACAAAAATGTATTATATTAGCCCAATATTTAGATACGAAAACCCACAAGCAGGAAGATTAAGACAACACCATCAATTTGGTATCGAATATTACGGTAGCGAAAGTCCAAAGATGGAAGCCGAAGTTATCAAACTTGCAGCAACCTTACTTATTCGCATAGGCCTTGGTGAAGTTGTAGCACATATCAACACTATCGGTTGTCCAGAATGTCGCAAAAAATATAACCAAGCTTTAAGAGATTTTATCCAATCAAAACTTGACAATATGTGTCAAGATTGTAAACGTAGATTTACAACAAATCCACTTCGCATACTTGACTGTAAAGTTTCCAACTGTCAAGAATTGTTAAAAGGCAGACCACTAATCCAAGACTATCTATGTGAAGACTGTGTTAACCACTTTAACACCTTAACAAATTTACTTGATAGCCTAAAAATCAATTATGTTATCGACCGTAACGTTGTTAGAGGCCTTGACTATTATACTCGTACAGTATTTGAGTTCTATGCCAATGTTGACGGTATGGGTGCAACGGCCGTTGTCGGTGGTGGTGGAAGATATGATGGGTTAGTAGAACAACTTGGTGGTCCACATACACCAGCAGTTGGTTTTGGTATGGGTATTGAGAGACTACTTATGATAAAAGAACAACTAGGTAGTACTATTGAAAATACCGAAGTAGCCAAAGTGTATATTGCAAAGCAACCAACACTTGATACAAACATTGATATCCAAATTGCAACCGAACTAAGAGAAAAAGGTATCTCTTGTGAGATAGACTTGTTAGAGAGAAGTTTCAAAGCTCAGTTTAAATATGCTAATAAACTTGGCGTACAATATGTTTTATGTCTAGGTCAAGACGAACTTGACAATAATCAAGTCACAGTCAAAGATATGTCAACTGGTGAAGAAAGCAAAGTGGACATTGACAAGGTTGTAGATTTTATTGCAAAGTAGGTGTAAGTTATGGCAGATTTAAAAACATTAGATAAACAAGCTTTTGACAAATTTATCAGCGAAAATAAGGTCGTTTTGGTCGATTTTTATGCCACATGGTGTGGACCATGTCGTATGCTAGGACCAGTTTTAGACGATGTAAATAAAGAATTAGGCTCTACCTATCCAATCGCAAAGGTAGATATAGACGAACAATACGCCATTGCAAAGAGCTTTGGTATAATGGGTGTTCCAACTATGATTGTTTTTGAAAACGGCAAGGAAAGAGATAGACTTGTTGGTTTTAGACCAAAACAAGACATTATCAAAGCCCTAAAAGGTGAATAATACAAAAAATTATAGGATTGACAGTTTGTCAGTCCTATGTTATTATTTAGGGGTATAATTGATTGTTTTATATATCAGTTGAGTTTTTTAATTTTCAATTTTTTTAGGAGTATTTATGAGAAGAGTTTATTTAGATAACGCAGCAACTACTTATGTTTCTAATGAAGTTTTGACAGAAATGTTGCCAGTATTTAATACAGTTTATGGCAATTCTTCAAGCTTGCACTCTTTTGGTAGAGAAAGTGTTGCACTTTTAGACAAGGCGCGTGACCGTATAGCTCATGCAATCAACTCAAATAGCAATGAGATATATTTTACATCAGGTGGCACAGAAGCAAACAACTGGGCTATAAAAGGTCTTGCTCGTGCAAATAGAAGCAAAGGTAAACATA
>JAZRTN010000153.1:0-1547 GCA_045652045.1 Clostridia bacterium | reverse complement strand
TATCCATACAAACGTAACAAAAAATATCATAAAAAATAAAAAAACATTATCAATTACATTTGTAAACCTAAACTTTCTCATATCTAAATGTTTAACAAAATAACATTTTTTAAACTCAAAACTGTGCTTTTTGTGTTTTTCGACCTACAAAACAATTGATTTTTTTTTATAAAAATATTATTATTAAACTATAATAATAAACATAAGGGGAAAGTATGGAAGTATTTGAACAAGTCGTATTAGCCTGCCGTGCTCTTGACGACAAAAAAGCACAAGACATCACAGTTATAGACGCTCAAAAAGTTTCTAGTATTACAAACTATGTAGTTATCGCAACTGCAACTAGTAACACCCAAGCAAGAGCATTGCTTGATAACGTAACAGACTCACTAGAAAAAGAGGGTATCGTAGCATATCATAAAGAAGGCTATGGCCAAAGTGACTGGGCAGTAGTTGATTTTGGCGACTTTATTGTCCACGTGTTTACAAAAGAACTAAGAGAGTATTATAACTTAGAAAAACTTTACCAAGATGGCAAAAACCTTCGTAAGTTTGAGTCTATCTTAAAAGACCTTTTAGAAAAAGAGCGCAAAGAAAAAAAACAATCACAAAAACAAGAGAAACAAACACAAAAAGCTCTTTCTAAACAAACAAAAAAAGAAACTCAGACTGAAACAAAAGCAGCAAAAAAACAAACTAAACCAGCCACAAAATCAACTAAGGAACAGGCAGAAAAACCTTCAAAACCAAAGGTAGAAAAGAAAGAGACTTCAAAACCTGCAAAAAAATCAGACAAAAAATCTAAATAACAATTTTAGTATTTAACCAACCTGTGCTTTTAGGTTGGTTTTTTGTTTTAGGCTGTCATATATATTTTTATAATTATTGTATTTATTTAATTCATTTGTTTGTATTTTTGTCAGATTTTGCTATAATAAACTTATGGAAATTAACATAATTAAAAGCATACAAAGTGTAGCAAATAGTTTTTGGGACAGTTTCTTTTTGCTTACTACCCATATGGGCAGTGGAGTATTTATTGTCGCAGTGTTCTGTTTGCTTTTTTGGTGCTATAACAAGCGTTATGCCTTTAACTTTGGCTTAGGTTGTGGCGTAGCTGTTTTATTTAATTATGGTTTAAAGGCTACTTTTAATAGACCTAGACCTTTTGTTGCTGACCACTCAATTATAAATTATACCAACTCACTTAGTTCATCTTTTCCTAGTGGACACTCAGCTACTATCGGTGCTGTAAGTAGTTTGTTACTAAGTGAAGTATACGCTAAGCGTAAGTCTAACAAAAAGTGGTTTCGTATTACTAGTATTGTAGTAGTTGCTGTTGCTTGTGTGCTTGTAGCATTTTCTAGAATGTACCTAGGTCAACATTACCTTAGTGACGTAATTATGGGTCTTGCAGTAGGTTGGGGTGCTGGTATACTTTTTTATAAATTTGGTTTTATAAAAAACGACAAAGAGCACTCTTACGCATTGTATCTATTACCTGTATTATTTGCAGTGCCATTTTTGTATGTAGACGAAATGTTTAC
>JAZRTN010000152.1:0-2360 GCA_045652045.1 Clostridia bacterium | reverse complement strand
CAACAGGATATGTTGCCTTAACCAATAGATAAATTAAAGAGACTAGCAAAACTAGTCTCTTTTTTGTTTAAATTATATTATTATTGAGCTGATTGTTTTTCTAAAACAACTTGATTTTGGTGCTTGGCTGCACCCATAAATTCTCCAAAGGACTCTTGATTGTCCTCAGCAACATGCCCCTTAGCATCTTCAAAAAATCTATCAAGTCTGTCACCAGATTCTCTGCTCATAAGAGATGCAAAAGCTGTTTGTGGACAATTTTGAAGAACTCGCGCCATAAGTTGGTTAAAGTCTGTATCTGGATATAAAGATGCTAGACAATTAAACATTGAAGTAAAGTCTTTAATATCTTTATCATACTGTGCTTGTTTTTTAGCTATTGCTTCTGGGGTTTCCCCTCTTTCTTTAAACTTATCAAGTATTTTTTGATAATGTATTGCATCAGCAAGTTTATGCGCAACTAATGTCATAGGATCGGCTATATATATTATTGAACCATCTTCCATAGTAAGTTGTGCAACATCATATTGAGCAAATTCTCTTTCGTCAGCTAAAGTGTCAAAATACATTGTTCCATGGTTTTTTTGCCAAGATGGACAAAGCACTGTGGCTAAGTCACAATTGTCTCTTACAGCTTGCAGATTGTAAACTCCACATTTTCCTGAAAAAGATTTTTCATCTATTTCAACAATATCAACATCTATACCAATTGGTCTTACCCCTGCTGCAAGGTAATCTTTTTCTTTATCAGTAATTTCAACTGTTTCTTGTTGAGAAATAACTTTTCCGCTTTTATCTACTTGCAATGGTTTTATTGATTGAGCTGAACTTAGCAGTAACATTGCAAGTGAGCCGCTAAAATAATATTTGACATTTCCTTCTTCGTCTAATTGTGGGACATTAGTTGTAATATATTCTGAATATTGGCTTGCGCCTTGTATAATTTTATCTTTCATATTGTTTCCTATAAAAATTTTAAAGTTAGATTAATGGAATAACGACGCCTACTAAAACAAGTGCTAAACATACAATAAAAATAATTTTCCAAGTTTTGCTTTTTGATTTAACATACTTCCAAGCATGCATAGCAACAATAGAAATCATAGCCGCTGTTGCGATACCTTGTAATACGCCGATTAACAATGAATGGTGTCTAAATAATGCAAAGATTAAGCTAATTAGATAAAGCCCTGCCACTGCTGCTATTACATAAAAAGACACTTTGTTAATAGTTAATGGAGGTATATTGATTGGAGTGTCTGCTTCCTCAACCTGAGAGTTTGAGTGTTTTTCTTCTTTTGCTTTTGTTTTTTGTTTAATTTCTGTATTTTTAATTTCTTTTAGCTCAGTTGTTTTGTTAGCAGTTTCTACTTTTTCAGTTTCTTCAATAGGCGCTACTTCGACTGGCTTTTCAACTTCAACTAAGTTTTCTACTTTGGCAGGTTTTTCTACTTCGGTCACTTCTTTAACTTCTTCTATGTTAGCTTGTTTTACTTGTTTTGGTTGGGCTTGTTTTTTGGGTTGTTTTTGAGCCATATATTTTCTCCTATGTTATTAATATTTAACATATTATTGTTATGGTTATTTTAACACATAACATTAGTTGCGACAACAAAAAAAGATAGCAAAAGTCTTGCTATCTTTAATTTTTTTATTAAGCGATATAGATTTTTAAGATTTTAAGTCTGATAACACTGTTGTTTTCTGGAAGTGTAACAACAATTTCGTCACCAACTTTGCGACCAAGTAGCGCTTGACCTACTGGGCTTTCGTTAGAAATAAGGCCACGTGATGGGTCACTTTCTGTTGAACCAGTGATTTGATACTCAAATTCATCTTCAAAGTCAAGGTCTAGTAGTTTTACGTGACAACCAGCTGTAACTTTTGATGTGTTAATGTCTTTTTTGTTAATGATTTTGCCAAATCTTAATTTATTTTCAATCTCTTCAATTTCAGCTTCTACGTGAGCTTGTTCTTCTTTTGCTGCGTCGTACTCTGAGTTTTCGCTTAGATCACCAAATTCTCTTGCGATACCGATTTTTTTAGCAACTTCTACACGTTTTTCTGATTTAAGATAATTAAGTCTATCTTGTAGTGCTTTGTAACCTTCTGGGGTTAGGTAAATTTCGTTTTCCATATTGTGCCTCCTAGCATACAAAAACTCGCGTCTTTGTCTAAAAAACAAAAAATAAAAGTATTACAAGAACCAAACGAACTTGTAATACATTGGTTTTTCATTTTCCATTAGCGTATTATATACACATTTTAGGTTTATGTCAACTGTTTTTTGTAAAACTTTTGTCTAAAACATAGTTTAGGTATATATTTGTATGCAACTTATATTATTATATTAAAAACAT
>JAZRTN010000151.1:0-9631 GCA_045652045.1 Clostridia bacterium | reverse complement strand
ATTGCGAAAATCCACTACTACTTATAGTATAAATTTTATTTGAAATATAGTCAAATTATATTAATAAAAAAAACTATACTTTATCGTCCATTATGGCTAGAAATTTTTATAACCATATTAAAGTTGTCATCTTCGGCCAAGATGTTTTTCTTAGTTTGCCCACATTTAGTGCATTTATAAACTATTTGGTAGCCTTTTTTGTTTTTTTCTACGCCGATTGGTTCTAGTATGCCACGACAAGGATTTAATCTATCTCCGGGAAAATTGTCAACGTGTAAACTATGTAAACAGTGTGGGCAGTGGTCACGAGATGTGTATTTAAGGGGGTTAACTTGTTTGCCACAATTTACACACTCAAAACCTTCGTCAAGTTTAGAAAAATGTTTTGTTTGTAGGTCGTCCATTTTGTGTCCTTTTTGGGGTGGATTATTTTAGTAATAATATTTTATCAAATTCAAACTAAACTGTAAACTCATATCAATATAATTGACAAATAACCTTTAAATTGATAATCTTAAACTAGATATTATTGTAGTGTGATATAGTCTAATTTTATGACAAATTATGTTTGCACTATACAAAAATTAATGAGGAAAATTTTATGACAAAAGTTAATTTCCGAAATTTAATAATTAGTTTAATGTTCACCCTTTGCTGTGTGTTTTGCTTGGGGTTTTCTTATAATGCTTATGCAGCAGACGAGCTTGTTACATTGAAAAATGTTTCTGTAAGACACAACGAAATGTATAGCCCTATTGATGGTGATAATAAAATTGTTTCTGGGGCATTTTCATTTAATATTCCAGAAAGTCAAACTGGTAGCACAATGGTTGTTACATTATACAATGAAGCGGGTAACCTTTTAAGTTACGAAACAAAAGGAGAAGGCTCTTCTCAATATAGAGAGATTTCTCTTGCAGGAAATGTAACCCAAATTATTTACACCAATGCAAACTTTACAGTTCGTGCAAATGTTGGTTACTTTACTCAATATGTTTTAAAATACCAAGCAACTGTAACTCCACCAACAGGTTCAACATATACAACAGAAATGGCAACAATAACAGTTGACTTTATCAGCCAAGGTATAGAACTTTCAGTGCCAGAAATTTCATTGGATAAAGGTACAACTATTACAGATGCACTTCTTAGAAGCTATATTTCAAGGGCAATGATTAATGGGGCAAATATAGACAAGTCTTTAATCAAGGTATCTCATACAATCAATACAAATACGGCAGGACTTTATGAAGCCTTTTATTCATACACATTAGGTGGAATAACCATTAGTGAAACAGTTTCTGTAAGAATTGTTGAAGAATATATTCCACTTGTCCCAACAATCACATTTGAGGGTGAAACTGTTACAAGTACAGAACAAGCTCCTTGCGAGTTTGAACTTGCTACAAACCAAACAATGATTTTGGTAGTTACTCTAAATAGAGAGTCTGAAAACGTTGTATTTACTTACAACTTTGACGTAGAAGGTGTAAGATACAATGCTGAAATGACAAACCCTACTACATACACAATCACAATCAATCCACCAACAGCTTACGTTGGTGTAATCAATGGTTCGATTGCTATGAGAGATAGTGGACAAGAATCAGCGTTTGAAACTTTATATCTAAAAAACACTTATGCAGTAAGTCAACCACCAGTTATTGAGTTTGACCCAGACTATGAGTTTGTATTGACAAAAAATTATCCATACGCAGATTTAGATAGCTTTTTAAGAAATGCAGTTGCTCAGATTGTTGAATTTGATGGAAGCATAGTTGCTGCCAATATAATTGACGACCCAACAAAATTAGTAATTACTCACTCTATTGAAAATCAAGATGACTTATCAGTCGTTGCTTCATATACAGTTACTTATACATACACAAGCCAAATTAGTGGACTTGTTGTTAGTCAACAAAAAACTTTGACAGTCGAAAACCAAGCCCCAACTATTGACAGTATTGTTGTTAAAGTTGCTGGTGAAGAAATTTTAAACGGTGCTTCGCTACAAACAGGCACTGCAATTAATTTTGAAATTTACGCAATCGACCAAGACGAAGACGCTTTAACTTATTATATGTTGCCAACAATCGGTAGCGTAGAGCAAGACCAGGTTGATACATATAAATTTACTTATACACCAGATAGTGATTATGCTGGACAAGTTAGTATTCAAATTTATTGTAAAGACTCAGAGTTTCAAGATAGTCAGGTAGAAGTTTTTACATTTACTTTTGTTGATAACGAAAAACCAGTTATTGTATTCAAAAGCCAAGTTGTTTATAATGAACCAGCTTATGTAATAAATGTACAAAAAAACACAGACATATTCTTCGGTAGCCTAGTTGATTATGTAACAGACAATGTTTCTACTATCGCAAATGAAGAGGTTACATTAATCCCAGTAGGATTTGAATTAGACGCTCAAAATAGAGCAAGATTCCAAACAGCAACATCAAGATCAATTAAATATTCTGTTTCAGATACAGCTGGCAACGTTGCAGAATATCTAGTTGAAATAGTAGTTGACAACCACGCACCAGTTGCACAAGATATAGATTATGGTATTGTTAATTATAACACCGAAGTAACAATTGATCTTAGAGCATACACAACAGATGCAGATAATGATGCAGTAACCTTTATGAGAATGGGTTATATATATAATGATGTTGGTGTAGATGGTGAACCGGTCGCAGGAGCATTTGCAGAAGTAAATGGCAATATTCTGACAGTTAGATCTCCAAACAAGTATGTAGGAAAACTTGTTTTACAATATCAAGTGACAGATATAGACAATGCAAAAAGTGTAGAGAAAACAATTATAATTAATTTTGCCGATAGAGTTAAGCCAGTGCTTACTGAAACAAATCTTAAAAAAGATTTTGTTAAAGGCAAAGGTGAACAATTTAACAAAGATGGTTACTTTACTATTATTGATGAAATTGATGGTGACAATGTAGCTGTTACAACTAAAATTTATAAATTAGACGCAAGCGGAAATACAATAGGTAGTCCAATTGCAGAGATTGATTTTAATGAGATTGCTTCTTATAAAATAACTTATGAAGCACTTGACCAATCTTCAAATTTACAAACAGCAAGTGTTACAATTAACGTAACTAATGGTGCAAAACCACAAATCCATTTGGTAAGCGAAACAGCAACAATAACAATTGGTTCAAGATTTAGTATATTCGATTATATATACAAAATTTCAGATTTAGAAGACGGCGACAAAACTTCTAACTTTGAAGCACTTTACAATAACGGCGTTTTAAAAATTAATAATATTCCAGAATCAACCGATACAAAAGGCACTTACGAAATCAAAATGTACTATGTAGATTCAGATAGCAACCTATCAGAAACAGTTACATTTACACTTGTCGTAGAAGGCAAAAAGACTATTTCGCCACTATACTTTATAGCAGGCGGCGGAATAATCGCATTTGTAATAATAGTAGTAGTAATTGCTGTTGTTGTAAGAAAAGCAAAAATGAGAGTATAGGAGAAAAAAATTATGATATTAGACGAAATAAAAAAAGCTAATGTTCAAGCTATGAAAGACAAAGACCAAGTGGCTCGTAACATTTATAGTGTAGTAATGACAAAAGCAATGCAACAAACAATTATCAAAAGAGAAAAAGGCGAAGAACTAACAGATGTTGATATGGTTGCAATTTTACAAAAAACAATCAAAGAACTAGGCGACGAAGCAGAAAACTACAAAAATGCTAATCGACCAGAACAATATGAGCAAATTGTTACTCAACAAAAACTTATCGAAAAGTATCTTCCACAAATGTTATCAAAAGAAGAAATTTTGGACATTATCAATTCTCTTGAAGATAAATCTATGCCATCAGTTATGAAACACTTTAAACTTAACTATGCTGGTAAGTGCGAAATGAGACTTGTTCAAGAAGTTTTAAAAAGTTTATAATAAATAGCAAAATAAAAGCAAAAAAGACACCTTAAAAGTTAAGGTGTCTTTTTATATGTTTTAAAGGGGTATTTGCTTGACTTGTACATAGTTAAAGGGTAAAATTTTAATATATAATAAGACTAAAAAATATAAATTTAGACAATAAAAGAAGGTTACATTATGACAAAGAAAAGTGTAGCATTTTTGACATTAGTAATAAGTATTTTTGCGATGGCAGTGGGTGGTTTTTTGACCTATTTTTTTGTTGGCAAACTTCAACCAAAACCAAAGCCTCAGCCAGAAGTATCAGCACCAATAGTTGACGAGCTTTCTGGTGGACTTATTTTTTCAACTGACGGGCTTATTGATGTCGAGGGCGAGTTTTATTTTGAAGGAACAAAAACTCCATACTCAAATCAAACTTTTTCTTTGGATAATTATAATAAAACATTGGTTTTTGATGATATAGATATTTCTATGATAGATATCTTAACTCCAATGACAGTGCATGTAAAACTAAAACACAACTATCAATATCAGAGAATTAATGTAAAAATGTCTATCTTTGGTGAGATGGAAAATTCAAGTTATGATATTTATCTAAATGAGCAACCATTAATGTCAGACACTCACACTATGACAGGCTCTGCGTCTAATGGAAACGAAGCACATTATAAATTTATTATCACATCCCAAGACATGATATCTCTTGCAAGTGGTAGAGCAAGTGTGCTATTTGATATGTCATTAGATAGGGATGATATAAATGGTACATTAGCATTTGTTTCTGATGGGGAAGCTGAGGTTGAAGTGGTTGTTGGTTTTGAAGGTGTAGGACATGATTTTTACCTACCACCTTTTAAGCTTGATGAAAGTAACCAAATAAAACTTTTTGAAGATGTAGAAATTTCTATGGCAGATATAGACAATCCTGTTGCTATGAATGTCTACATTACACACAATTATCAATATGAATGCGTTAGCGTAAATTTATACCTTGATGAACCTTTGGAAAACGCGACCTTTAATGCGTATATAGATGGTTATGAAGTAACAGATTTTGAACATATAATTTTAGAAAAGAGCCTTGGAAATGGACAAGCTGTTTATAGATTCGAAATGGGCTCTGCCGATATGCTAAACTTAATTAGAGGAAATACCGGTGTTGCTTTTGAAATTGCCTTACATAAACCTGATATAGAATATACCGTTAGCAACTCTGGTATTGGTATATATGAGGACACTTATAATGGTCCATTAAAATTTGGTCTTTCAACCCAATTCGACTATACACTACCTTCATCACTAAGCATAGTAGGTCCAACAGATTATAATAGATACGAGCTTTATTCCGACGAAAAAGTTCAAAAAACATTAGTTATGATAGAAGATAGTGGATACACCACTAACGACATCTTAACATTTTCTGCCAAAGGCATTGTAAAAATACCTTATCTTCTACTAGCGCAACTAGGACAAGAAGAGGGAACTCCAATATTTAAAAATCAACTAGATATTTCACTAGAAGGCGAATCTACTATAATTAAAACAATAGAGAGTGGGCTTTTATATGCGATGATAGCTTCAGCTTATGGAGATTCTATTGGAATTGCTCAAAATGCATATCTAGAATGTTCAGTAGCATATATGCTTGCGACGATACAAGCTTATATGGAGCAAGGCCTAACATATGAGATGGTTAGAGAATTTGCTCCTGATGTAGCAACATATATTGATAAAATTGGTGGAATGCCAGTTCCTGGTACAACACAAGAAGAAATGTTCTTTATAACTGCCGTGGTGGATACGAATTTCTTCTCAGTGCTTTACAAAGCAGCAGAAGCACTTGGCGAATCTGGTTTGCCTGCTCCAACACAAATCTCAATGAAACAATTTAATTTTGTTCCAGGTAACGAATATCCAATCAGCACCCTTCAAACAATTATGCCTAACATCGGCATAGTAAGCCATATGATTGTAAACAATCTAAATATCGGCAGTGATATTGACTATACAATAAATATGCTTCCAAATGTTTCTGCAAAAAAATTCGTTTTAGGTCAAGGATCACAATTCTCTACCGTAAATGGAGAACTTTTATCTAGCGATGGTACAGTTTTGGTTGCGTATAACCGCGGCTCAGAACTAACAGAATATACAGTTCCAGCAAGTGTCGTTACAATTAGTCCTTATGCACTATTTAATGGAGACGTATTAACTACTATTTATGATAAATTGCAAACAATTAACATAAATTACGCACAAATATCAAACATAGAAACACTTTCTGCAAGCGAAGTTCAAACAGTAGTCAATACAGATAAGTATATTTCAAGAAATCAAATAGCAGAGTGGGAATCAAACAGAATAACTAATATAAAAATTGTTTATGTAGATAACAGAACAAACTTTGTTTATGAATTTGACGAGTCAAAAAATGGTTATATGATTACTAAATTTGATTCAAACCAACTGTTCGTGTCTATTCCAGAAACTTACGCGCCAGAAGGTGGCGAAGAATACCCTGTTGTTGGTATAAAGACAGGTGCCTTTGCAGACTGTGCTGCTTTAACAAACATTAAACTTAATTCAAATATTCATTACCTAGAAGATGGTGCATTTGCCGGAATCGAAGCGATGAAAGAAATTGACTTCGGTCACATACTATTAGCTGAATGCGGCAAAGACCTTTTTGGAACAAGAACAGATATTCTAGTATATAGCCAATTAGGAAGTACTGCTCAAAAAATCAAAGCAAGTTCAACCAATGCTACAACACTAAATATGAATTTCCTTATCGAAACAGAACTTGGTGAGGGTGGAACAGGAGCAATAGCTGATCAACAAGGAACATTTAAAGTAACATTTAAATTTGGCACAACAACTATTTCGCTTGACACCACATATTATAATGAGATTTCATCAAAGTTTAATGGATACGCTGTTCTTTTTGGAACAGAAAGTGCAGAACTTGATGTTTCGGTAGCAGTAAATCTTAACGCAGAAGCAATCAGTCAAGGTTCTACTAATGCGGGTTCAATTGACCATATACAAGAACAAATTGCTATTGGTAGATACGAATCTGATGGCAGCACAACACTTATTGCAGGTACAGCAAAAAATGTTCAATATGTTAACCATTCAACTCCACAAGTAAGCGTTTCATATGCAGGCAAAGCAAACGTAGGTGATGACCTAATCCTTACAGTAAACTTTGTTGTTATGACTTATGTTCAATGCTTTACCGAAGGTACTCTTGTTACTCTTGCAGATGGCTCAACTAAGCCGATTGAAGATGTAACTTATGACGACTTATTATTAGTTTATGACTTTGATAGAGGAGAATTTAGTTACTCATATCCAATTTGGATTTCTCAACCAGGTCAATATTCTAACTACTTCCTTATGAAGTTTGATGATGGTAGCGAAGTAGAGATTGTTTTATCTCACAGATTATTTAATACTCAAAATTTATCTTTCGAAAAATCAGTTGATGCTCTATATACACAAGTAGGGCAACCATTCTTCAAACAATCTATTGACCAAAACGGTAATCCTGTTATCACAACACCAAAATGTATTAGTATCGAAAAGATTAAGAAAACTTGTACATACTATAACATGGTAACTTCACAAGCGCTTAACTTCTTTGCAAATGGCTTCTTAGGTTCGACTGGTATTTCTAATATTTATACTTTCGAAAAATTAGAAAACGGACACTATATCCATAACCAAGAAGAGTTAGAGACAACAAGGGGAACAGAAACTATCCCAGAAGATATGTTTAGTTATGAACAATTCGATACTTCAAAAATCACTTATGAAATGTATGTGGCATATAGACTTGGTGAGTCTAAAAATATGGCAGATATTTTAGCTAACTCAGCTCCATATAATCAATATCCAATTGAGATGGTTTATAAAATTGCAATCCAAACTATCAACGATTATTTTAGAGAAGACTATCACGAAACAAAAGTTTTGTGGCCAGACACATTTAAAGTAACCACAAGTGATGGTGTTTCAACTAGGGTAAACCCAGGCACAACCTACACTTTACAAGCTCCAACCAATACCGAAGGTTTTGTAGGTTGGTACAACTCATTTGATGGCAAGATTTATAAGACAGGCGATAGTGTCACAATTTATATGAACACACACTTTATTGCTAGATATAGTTAAACAAAACAAAAAAGAACTTTGTAAACCAAAGTTCTTTTTTTTATTAACATATTAAATTAACTTATTGTCTTTTGTTGTGACAAATAATATTTGTATAGGTCAGTGGCACATTTATGTATAAGTTGTTTCTTTTCTCTATTGTATTCACTTTGAGACATAAAGTCTGCTTGATATAGTCTTATCATAAGCTTAAAGTTGTGAGTTCCAACTTGGCGTATTTTATCAAACACATATTTTGTGCTCATGCGGTTGCCAAATTCTTTCATATTATAAATTGTTAAATATCTAAAAAACTCATGATTTTTTACAATTTTTGCAATGTCACTTATTTGAGATGGTTTAAAACTAAATCTGTGCAAAATTTTTGGGGTTAGCTTTGCCGAAAAACTTGCATGATGAGTAAAATGGTAACTGCCTTTTTTGATATTTTTGTTTAAAGCAACAGGTTTGCCTAAATCGTGCAAAAGTGCTGACCATAGCAAAGTTTGTTTGTCAGCAGAGTTGAGCTCTTTGTCTTTTGCAATGTTTTGTACAACTTTTAAAATATGAATATCTACTGTATAAGAGTGATGTTGAGTGTTTTGTTCTAAGTTAATACATGGCAAAAACTCAGGTAGTAATTGATACAAAGCTCCGTTTTTGTGCAGCTTATCAAATATCTCTTCTATTTGATTGCTAGTTAGCACTTGTTGAAAGTCTTGCTTTATATTGCCAGTAATTTCTAAATTATATTCAGTTAATGTTTTGTTAAATTGTGTTAGGTCTAGCATATTAACTCCTAATTTCATTATAACACACATTTTATTTATAAAAAAGTATTATTTGAGTATTAACAAAGTTTGTGTAGCATTACATATATAAAATTATGGAGGTAATTATGCAAATACAAGATTTACCATATAGTGCTCAAACAGATTTTCCAGAAATAGTAGTAGACAGTCCCAATAAATATTACGCAGCTCTTTTGCAAAATTTATATGCAAGTTGTTCGTCAGAGACGGGTGCTATCTTGCAATATGTTTTTCAAAGTTATGTAGTGCAAGATAAAGAAAAAGAAATAGCAAAGCTTTTTAAAAATATTGCAATGGTAGAGATGCATCACCACAAACATCTTGCCGAGGCAATTATTAAGCTTGGTGGAGTGCCATATTATACAAACAGTCAAGGCACAAACTTTAATATACGTTGCGTGTATGAAGGAACCAATTTAAAACAAATGCTATTAAGTGACATCGAAAATGAAGAAAAAGCTATCTTAGAATATAATTATACTAAAACAAAAATTAACAACCCGACCATTCAGGCGCTAATTGATAGAATTGTTTTAGATGAAGAATTGCACAAAAAATCACTAGAAACAGTTTTAGAATATATATCTTTCTATAAATAGTTAAACAAAGCCATACGGCTTTGTTTTTTTGCAAACATTGTTAGTTGACTAAAAACATTTAATATAGTAAACTATTTTAGTAAAAATTTTATTTGTTTTATAAACTTTACAAATATATTCTAAATAGA
>JAZRTN010000150.1:0-4432 GCA_045652045.1 Clostridia bacterium | reverse complement strand
CTTCTTTTATAGGAATATCTTTATACATGTCTTGGGTAAAAATAAAGTTATAGTATTCTTCTAATTTTATAGGGTCTTTAATGGCATCTTCAAGATAGTAATCCGAAAAATCTTCTTCATTATAATTTGTTCCAAGAAATTTGTTTAACATAATGAACATATAACTATCGACTAATACATCATCTATATCAATTACTAATACTTTTTTCATGTTTCACCCGTGCAAATAAAAAAATGGAGCTGATGACGGGAATCGAACCCGTGACCCCCACCTTACCAAGGTGGTGCTCTACCTCTGAGCCACATCAGCATATTTAACTTACTTTGCAAGTATATGCTATTTATATATATTTGTCAAATAAATATTTTTTGCAAAGAAAGTTAACTTTATATTTAGTTGTTAAATATTGCGTTGTAAATTTCTACAACAGTATTGATGCAAGTTTGTAGTTTGTTTGCAACTATACCTTTTATAACTGTGTTTTGAGCATCTAATACAACTGTGATATAACTTGCTGCATTGTTTGCTACTTTTACAAGTTGTCTTGCTAGTTCTAGGGTAGTTGGTAGGTCGTAGTCATTTACTTTATCACAGTCAAGTGATAACTCTTGTTTGGTCTCTTCAAAGATGTCTTTTATCATTGTATGTAGCATATTTTGTGCATCTACATTGTTCTTTTGAGAAAGTTCAATTTCTCCATCGTTAAGAGCAATTTCGCCACCGATAAGCAAGTCGCTTGTGTGTGTTGCATGCTCAATTAATTCACTTAATGTTTTGTATAGTTTTTCGTCCATATTTATTCTCCTAATGTTATTATATCAAATGTTTTGTTTTTTTAAAAATATTTAAAACCAAAAAGTTCGTTTTTTAAGTTTAAACACCTTTAAAATTACTAAAATAATAGACTTAAAATCAACTTAATAGTATAATGTTTGTGTATAAGGAGCAGTATGATTAAATTACAAAATATTAACTTTGAAGTTTACGATAAAGAAACTTCTTCAACTAGATATATATTAAAAGACCTAAACGTAGAGTTTCCAAAAAATAAGGTAACTGCAATTACAGGTTTTAACGGAAGTGGCAAGTCTACCATGATAAAACTTATTATGGGTGTTATGAATCCTACAAATGGCCAAATTTTTTATAATGGACAAGATATAACTCAAATGTCTATTGACAAAAGAGCCAACTTAGGTTTAACAATTGCTTTTCAACAACCAGCCAAGTTTAAAGGTTTAACAGTGAGGGATTTGTTAAATATCGCAAGTAAAGATCAAACAACTATAAACGACGCTTGTATGTATTTGTCAAAAGTAGGACTATGTGCAAAGGATTACATAGATAGAGAGCTTGACGGTACGCTTTCTGGTGGCGAACTTAAAAGAATTGAGCTCGCTATGTCTCTTGCAAAAGGTGGAGAAGTATTTTTGTTTGACGAGCCAGAAGCAGGTATTGATTTGTGGAGTTTTGATAGCTTAGTAGGTTTATTTAAAGAACTAAAAGACAAAACAGTTATAATAGTTAGTCACCAAAAGAAAATTTTAAACAACGCAGACTACATACTATTGTTAGATAACGCAATGGGTTATGAACTAGGAACAAAAAAACAAATGTTGCCAAAACTATCTAATCCAAAATGCAGAAACCTAGGAGGGCTAATTAATGAATAAAATTGACAAAGAACTATTGGCCCAAGTAGCAGATTTGCACAAAATACCACAAGGCACATATAATATAAGAAAAAACGGAAAAAGCATTGCTCGCAACTCAACCAGAGATATAGAAATTATCCAAAAACCAGACAAGAGTGGTATAGATATTATTGTTAAACCAAACGTAGTAAACAAAAGCGTGCATATACCAGTTATACTTACCGAAGGCAACTTAAACGAAGCAGTCTATAACGATTTTTACATTGGTGAAAACTCAGATGTAACAATAGTAGCTGGTTGTGGCATACACAACACAACTTGTTATGATAGTGAGCACGACGGTATACATAGTTTTTATCTAGCAAAAAATTGCAAAGTAAAATATGTCGAAAAACATTTGGGTTCAGGTAACGGCACTGGCAAAAAAATACTTAACCCACAAACATATATCGAAATGCAAGATGGTAGCCTTTTTGAGATGGAAACAATCCAACTAGAAGGTGTGTCATATTCTAACAGAAAAACAAAAGCAAAACTATTAAATGACACTAAACTAGTAATTAAAGAAAAGGTTTTGACAACAGATACACAAACAGCTATTACACAATTTGATGTTGATTTAAAAGGTAAAAATAGCAGTGTAGAAGTGATTAGTAGAAGTGTTGCCAAAAACAAATCAAAACAAAAATTCTTATCAAACATCAAAGGCAAAAACGAGTGTTTTGGCCATGTAGAGTGCGACGGTATAGTTTTGGATAAAGCTATTATAGAGTCAACCCCAAAAATTATCGCACAAGATGTAAATGCAACCCTAGTTCACGAAGCAGCCATTGGCAAAATCGCAGGGGAGCAACTTACTAAACTAATGTCACTTGGTCTTAGCCAAGAACAAGCAGAAGAACAAATAATTAAGGGATTTTTAAAATAACCCCTAAAAGGTGTAACTTATGAAAAAACAAGAAGTAATAAGATGTTGCAGTTGTGGTTCTAGTGATGTAACCAATCAAGGCAACGGCATAGGCAAATGTAACCACTGTGGTTCTAGCATAATTTTACCTAAACAAAACGAAGAAATTATCGCTATGCTTAACGCAGCCTATGTGTATAGAGAAAACTTCAACTACGACCTTGCCATCAAAAGCTATCAGTTCGTTTTAGAAAAAGACTCAAACGAGCTTTCAGCGTACGAAGGGCTACTTTTATCTGAGTATGGTATAGAGTATGTAAAAGATAGTTATTCTAACAAACTTATTCCTACTTGTCATAGAGCACATTTTAAAAGTATATTAGAAGACCCTTATTATCAAACTTTAATCACTCTTGCAAGTGACGAGCAAAAAACAGTTATCGAGCAAAAAGCCAAAGAAATTGACAAACTTCAAAAAGCAATCGAAAGACAACTAAAAAACGAAGAGTCTTATGATGTATTTATCTCATACAAAGATAAAGATAAAAATGGAGACAAAACCGAAGATGCTCTTATTGCAAGACAAATATATGAAGAATTATCTAACAAAAATTACAGAGTATTCTTTGCAGAAAAATCGCTTGAAGACAGGGTAGGCAGCGAGTACGAACCTATTATATTTAAAGCTCTTCACACCAGCAAAATATTTATCCTTGTTGGTACCAGCAAAGAAAATGTCGAAGCTAACTGGGTGCGTAACGAATGGTCAAGATTTATTGATAGAGTAAAAACTGATAAAGACCTGCCAACAGGCTGCTTTATACCAGTCTTTAAAGATATGAGCCCATACGATATGCCAAAGATAAATAACACCTTTGTCCAAGGTGTAGATGCAAGCAAAATAGGGTATTTAGTAAATATCGTAGACGGCGTAACAAAATTACTTAAACCACAAAAAGAACAAAAAGTACTACAAGTATTTGACGATATTGATAACTATGCAGAGTTTGAGCGTATCAGAAAACACAACAAAAAAGAATTAAAGAAAAAAGCTTGGAAAGACCTAAAAACTAACCCACGTAGAACCAAAGAAAAATGGCTATATCTTGCCTTTATGTATTCGCCATACGTTCTACTTGCAGTTACATTAGGACTGGCGCTTACACCAGTTACTATGTTTATTACTTCAATTAACTTTATTTTCTTTATGATGTTTATGGCTCTGACAGTTGCAGATACTATCGCAGTGTTAGTTGTTCATAGTAGAAAATACCCACTCAGTGCAATATTTAATGTGGTTATACCTTTTGCGACAACAACAGCAATTATTTTGTATATGGCATTAGGTTTTATGTTTTTACCATTTACTCTTAATGGTTCAACCCCTACACAAGAAAATGTCGCATCTGCCTATGCCTATGCTTTTGATGGATTGTTTGGTTATGCTAGCGACAAAGGAACAAAAAATCCAAAAATATCTATCAATGGTGCATATAGCAAAACTTGGTATAAAAAATATCTAAAAAACATCAATGGAGAAAGATGGCTTGTTTTACCTGATTATTTTGGCAAATTTAGAGTTACAAGTTATTCTGGCGAAATATTCTATGGCATAGATAACGCTTTTGATTGTGTTGTTTATCCGCCTACAATTTATGAAACAAGACTTGGTGCTAATCATTTTAGAACAGGAAAGGCTCATTATCCACAAGGATTAAAGAAAGTTTATATACCAACAGAGATGGATGCTAATTATATTAATATACAAGTACAACATGTACTAGATTTTACAACTCAAATAATAACCAACAAGCCTAATCTACATATAGATATGTTTGAAAATGGCTCTTTGTTTTCAGGCCCTTCTAT
>JAZRTN010000149.1:0-20375 GCA_045652045.1 Clostridia bacterium | reverse complement strand
CAAAAATATTAAAAAATATGTCATTAAAAATTGACTTTGAAAAATTTGCTGTTTATAATAAGGCCATTAGAGAGCATTTTTAGGAGGGAAAAATGAATTTAGAAATACTCACAAAAACTTTTTTAAGCGTGTATAGATATCTAAAACCGTTAACAAAATCAATAGATAAAGTAGTTAAGTTAAAATGTATAAATTCATCAAATTTTAGTTATTATTACGCCAATAATACCCAAGATTTAACCGAAGAAATATTAGAGCTGACTTCAAAAAAAGTGTCTTTTATTAACATAAAGATAATCGTTGACAAAATTTTGTTAAAGTTAGACCAAAACCAAGCAAGGGTATTAATCTTAAAATATATTGACGGGCTTAAATCAAAGCAAATATGTGAGCTTATGGGGTATATACCAAGAACGTATTTTAGAAAGGTGAATAGTGCGTTAAATATTTTTCAAAAACATCTAGAAAACTACCTAAATAACAACCCAAGCGTTTTTAGTCAGTTAAAAAGAGATGCGTGGGTTAATATGATAGTAAAAGGCTGTGAGCAATCAAAAACCACCTTCGAACTAGTCGAAAGTGGCATCTTTTATAAAAATATGATCAAAGCTCTAAATAGTTCTGTTATGGTTTAGAGTTCATTGTCGTCATACTCAATTATTGGTATTTTTTTTAGTTTTGTTTTGTTTAAGCCTTTATTTATTTTTATAGGTTTAAACAATAGATATATGACAAATAATCCAGGCAAACTTACTCCAATTATTAGTAGTGTTATAAATGATTTATCTTTTTGTAAGGTATTAATATACTCTTGTTGACTGGTAGTAAAAGGGTTAGTGGTTGTAGCAAGTTGTTCGCTATTGTAGTTAACCCCAGTTAGCATATCGCTAAGCCCACTATACACATAACCTAAGTAACTTTGCCCATTTTTTATATATTCTGCGAAGTACCAAATGTTACCCCTGTTAACAATAAGTTCATCACCAACTATGCTTCCATAATATCGTATCTCTTTATTGATAGGAAGAGTAGTTGTTATAGTTGAGTTTTTAGTAGGGGTTGTCCTAAGAGTAGCTCCGTCACTTGTAAACACTCTAAAACTAGCTTTACTTAGAAACGGAGTTTTAGGCTTGCCAATAACAGGTGTTACGCTATCCTTTTTTACATAACCACTTAAATTATCATATCTAACTTTATAATACTCACCACAGTCACTAGTTAGTTTTACATAATAACTCTCTGGCAAAACAAACATAGCACTACCTACATTTTTTTGCGAATATAAATATGCATTATTAGATACCCTGGCATAATATGTTGGGGTATTTATATTTGCCAAATTAACCATAACGCACATAATAAACATCATAATTTTCATACTATTTACCTAATAGTATTTTAACAATACACTAAAAATAATTTTAAGAAATTTTGTCAAATAAGGAGTTTTAATGAATGTTAATATTATTGACAGGATAAACAAAATTAATAAAGAATTATCTCTACGCAAACAAAAAAATAAACTAGCCCAGTACAATACACAAGGCAAAGTGCACCAAAAACAGCTAGACTTTCACAAATCCTCATACAAAAACCGTTGGGTGTTTGGTGGTAACCGTAGCGGCAAAACAGAATGTGGCGCAGTAGAAGTAGTATATATGGCAAGAGGTTGTCACCCTTATAGAGAAAATCGCAAAAATACCCACGGCTGGGTAGTATCTCTATCAACCCAAGTCCAAAGAGATGTAGCCCAACAAAAAGTTCTCTATTACCTAAACCCCGATTGGATAGTTGACGTAGTTATGTTGTCTGGCAAAAAAGATAACCCGAAAGGTGGAGTAATAGACTATATCCAAATAAAAAATGTCTATGGCGGCATAAGCACCATAGGGTTTAAAAGCTGTGACCAAGGTAGAGAAAAATTCCAGGGAACTTCTCTTGACTATGTTTGGTTTGATGAAGAACCTCCACAAGATATATATGACGAGTGTAGAATGAGAGTATTAGACAAAGGTGGAGATATCTTTGGCACAATGACACCACTCAAAGGACTTACTTGGGTGTATGATCAAATATATTTAAATACCAACCAAGACCCTCAAATCTGGTCACAACATATGACTTGGCAAGATAATCCCTACCTAGACCCTGAGCAAGTAGCTATGTTAGAAAAGTCTATGTCTTTTGAAGAACTCCAAAGCCGTAAAGAAGGTAAGTTTGTAGGTGGCGGCGGACTTGTTTATAGTGAGTTTGACCCAAATATACACGTTGTCGAGCCATTTAATGTGCCTCCAAGCTGGTATGATAATATTTCTATCGACCCAGGATTACACAATCCCTTATCTTGCCATTGGTATGCAGTAGACTATGACGGAAACATCTATGTCATAGCAGAACATTACGAAAAGGACAAAGACATAATATACCACTCAAACCGTATTAAGCAGATTTGTAAAAACTTAAATTGGCATACCAATTCACAAGGTCAGTACCAAGCTTTGATAGATAGCGCAGCCAACCAACGTACACTAGCTAGTACTAAGAGTGTAAGCGAATTATTTTATGATAACGGTATAAGTGTCAATCCAAAAGTAAACAAAGACCTATTTAGTGGTATAGCCAGAGTAAAAACTTATCTAAAAGATGCCAACAACACCCCAAAACTTTTTATATTCAAAACGTGTACCAACTTAATTAGAGAAATCAAAGGCTACTTTTGGTCGCAAAATGATGTTCCTTATAAGAAAGATGATCACGCCCTTGACGAACTTAGATATTATATTATGTCCAAACCAAAACCTGCCATATATCAAACAACAAAAACCCCAATCCAACTAGACAAAGAAAAACTCTCAAAAAAACTTTTTTATAAAAACTATATTAGTAAAAAGCCTACTTTTTAATAAGTGGCTTTTTTATATAAGGAAATAGATATGCCAAAAAAAATCACCAAACAAACTCTCCCCAAACCACCCGAAACACAAGAGCAAGTAATTCGCCAAGCCCTCTACAAAAAAGCCATGGGTTATACCAGTCAAGAAATTATAGAAGAGTATGTCACAGAAGATAACAACTTAGTTTTGTCCAAGCGTAAAGTAACCAGTAAAGAAATCCCACCTGATATCCCAGCAGTAAAAACCTTAATTGAGCTTATGGGTGTTAAAGATGACTTTTCTGATATGTCAGATGAAGAACTTGTAAAAGAGCGAGACAAACTTTTGCAGCTACTTCAACAGTCCAAGGAGACCATTAATGAATAATTGTCAATTTTGTTCCAATACACAAACAGTTAATGTTTCAATAAACCAGCAAAGTCTAAAAGTGTGTAACCAGTGTTTGCAACATCTAAGAGAGCAAGTCTTAAAACTCACTACACCCAAAAGCCCACAAAATATCTTTATAAAACAAAAGGAAAACCCAAATGCAAAATAAACTAAAAAAGAGTCAACAACAAATTATCCAAAACATAGTATCCGAAGTCCAGCAAGACTTTCATAATCGCCAACAAGAGCGTAAAACTTTCGAAGCCCAATGGCGACTAAATAGCAACTTTCTTATGGGCAATCAATACTGTTCTATCAACGCCCTAAACGAAGTAGAAGATTACGAAAAACAATATTTCTGGCAAGAAAGAGAAGTCTTCAACCACATAGCCCCACTATACGAATCTCGCTTTGCAAAACTTTCTCGTGTCCGTCCTAAGATGAAAGTTATTCCAACAAGCACGCAAGAAAACGACATCAAAATTGCAAAAATGAGCAAAGACATCATACAAAGTGTCTACCAAAAACTCAACCTAAATAGAGTAGTCCAAGAAGTAACAAAGTGGAGCGAAATATGTGGCACAGGTTTTTATAAAATTATGTGGAATAACAACAGTGGTAGAGTTATCGCCAAAGACAACTTAAACAATCCCATCTACGAAGGCGAAATCCAAGTAGTAGCTGTACCACCGTACGAAATTTTCCCCGAAAGTAGCAGCTGTGCAGATGTGCAAGATTGTTCAAGCATAATCCACGCCAAAGCCTACAACGTTCAAACCATCAAAAATATATGGGGCGTAGATGTAACACCTCAAAATGTAGATGTGTTTTCATTAGATAACTCACAAGTAGTGGGTGGCCTAGGATATACCGGAGCAGTCACAAAAGTAGTTAACTCAATCAAACCAAACCACGCAATCGTTATCGAAAAGTACGAAGCACCAACTTTAAAATACCCAAATGGTAGATTAATAATAGTTTGCCAAGATAAGTTATTATACCTAGATGAGTTGCCTTTCCAAAATGCAGCAGATTCAAAAAGAGCTTTTCCATTTGTTAGACAAATCTCTAACGAACAAGCAGGTTGCTTCTGGGGTGTTAGTATGATAGAGCGTATCATACCAGTTCAACGTAGTTACAACGCAGTCAAAAACCGTAAACACGAATTTCTTAACAGGCTGTCAATGGGTATCCTAACAGTAGAAGATGGTTCAGTAGATACCAACAATCTAGAAATCGAAGGTTTATCCCCAGGCAAAGTCCTAGTGTATAGACAGGGCTCAAATCCACCAGCTATTATGACAAATAGCAGTGTTCCAGCAGATTTTACAACAGAAGAACAACGCCTATTAGACGAGTTTAGCGAAATCAGTGGTGTTAGCGAAATTATGCGTAATAACTCCCTTAACTCAAACTCAATCAGTGGTATAGCTTTGCAACTTATGATTGAGCAAGACGACTCTCGACTTAATGCCACAGCCGACAACATCAAGTTTGCAGTTTGTGATGTGGCCAAACATATTTTGAGACTATACAAGCAGTTTGCAACAACCCCAAGACTGGGCAGACTTTCTAATGACGAAGGTGGAGTAGATTTATTCTATTTTATTAATAACGATATTTCAAGCGAAGATATCACTTTCGAAACAGAAAACGAAATTGGAGAAACATTAGCTCAAAAGCGCAGTATGATTTTTGAATTGCTAAACGCAGGCTTACTTAATGATGAAGATGGTAAGATGTCCAACTCAACCCGACACAAAGTACTAGAACTATTAGGCTTTGGTATCTGGGAGAACAGTGTCGACCTAAAAGCCCTTCAAATCAAATTTGCCGATAAAGAAAATTTATCTCTTATCTCAAATCCAAAATCAGTCGAAGTAACCGAAATCGACGACCACAATCTACACATTAACGAGCATATAGGATTTATGTTAACAAAAGAGTTTGAAGAATATCTTCACAAAACCCCAGCAATCAAAGATAAATTTATCAACCATATCCGTATGCACAAAACATATCTAACCCAAGGAGAATCAAATGGAAAATAAAGAACTTTTGGAACAACCTAATCAATTACCTTGCGACCGCAGTGCAGCTGCACAATATAGTTTAGGGTCTGACAGTAAAGATAATGGCTCCAATCAATATGGCAAGTTTAAAGACGCCCAAAGTTTGCTTCAAGCATACAACAATTTGCAAAGCGAATTTACAAAAAAGTGCCAAAGCTTGTCCGATTTAACTAAGCAACTAGAAGACAACTCAAACGAGCCTTCAAAAAGTTTCAGTCTAAATCAGCTAGTAGATGAGTTTGTTTTATCAAACCCACAGTTTGTATCACACAAAGACCAAATTTTGTCTATTGCAACTAGTCTACAAGGTGACGACCTTAAAGCAAACGTGTTTTTGGCAGCCAATAAGTTTGCCGTAGAAAACTTCAAAAATGCCCAAGACTATTTGCAAGATGACAAATTTTTAGAGCAAAATGTGTACAACAACCCATCTATCCAGCAAAAAATTATCCAACAATATTTTGATAATATCACACTAAACAAATCGCCAACTATGATAGCCAACCACAACGGCTCTGCAAGTCCCGTAACCCCTAAGCAATCTCCAAAGAACCTTAGCGAAGCAGGCAATATAGTTATGGCAATGTTTAGTGAGTAAAGGAGAACTTAATGGTAACATTAACTAGCGCACAAGACGCTTTAAAAACAGTCTATTTAGGAGTAGTAAGCGACCAACTTAATATCTCAGCCAATCCACTCCTATCAAAAATCAACCAAACAACCCGTGATGTATGGGGCAAAGAAGTAAGAAAACTAGCACCATACGGCATCAACGGTGGTGTTGGTGCTGGTACAGAAGAAGGCTCTCTTCCAAACCCAGCTTCAAATAACTATGTTCAATTTGTAACAACTCTAAAAAACTTATATGGCACAATCGAAATTAGTGACAAAGCAATCAGAGCTTCACAACACAACGCAGGAGCTTTTGTAAACCTTCTTAATGACGAAATGGAAGGCCTTATTAAAGCAAGCTCATTTAACCTAGGCCGTATGTTATATGGCGACGGCTCAGGAAAGTTAGCAACAGTTGTCCAAGCAAGCACACAAGACACCTTAGCCGAAGTAGACACAGTACGCAACCTTATCGAAGGTATGGTAGTTGACTTCTATAACGACCAAACAGTAATCGAAGGTCTAAAAGGTGTAAGAATTGTTGCAATCGACAGACAGAATGGCCAAATCAAACTTAACACAACAGTTACTATCCCACAAGGTGCAGTAATGTATGTTCAAGGCTCAAAAGACCAAGAAATCACAGGCCTTGGTGCAATATTCAAAACATCAGGCACACTTTATGGTGTAGACAAATCACAATACACTTGGATGAACCCATATGTAAAAGCCGAAACTTCAATCGGTGATGAGACTCTACAAGTAGCAGTAGATACCTTGGAAGAAACAACAGGCAGTATGGTTGACTTTATCGTATGTTCAAGCAAAGTAAAAAGACTTTACCAAAAATACCTTCAATCATACAGAAGAAATATCGACATTATGGAACTAAACGGTGGTTACAAAGCAATTTCGTTTAATGGTATTCCATTAATCTCAGATCGTTTTGTCGAAGATGATACAATGTATCTTCTTAACACAAAAGAGTTCAATTTGCATCAACTATGTGATTGGAAATGGTTAGAAGGCGAAGATGGCAAAATCATCAAGCAAAATGCAGGTTTCCCAACATATAGCGCAACATTAGTAAAATACGCTGACCTTGTATGCAATAAGCCAAACGGCCAAGCAAAAATCTCTGGTATTACCAGCGCATCAGTATAATTAATTTTTTAAAGTAGGGCAGACATAAACAGTCTGCCTTATTTTTATAAAAGGAAAATTTTCTATATATGTCACTTATCAAAATAACAAACGATATGTTCAATATCTCAAAAAGAGTTAAATCAATAGACCCATATTATTATATCGTGTACAACACCAAAGCCAATCAATATGAGCTTCATCACTCAAAGCAAAAGTTCACAACATTTTGTTTAAATTTAGGCGGATTGTTGTCAGCAAGAACTATCAACAAAATTTTAAAAACAAAAAGAACCAACTTTTCAAAATTGCTTAAAGAAATTGAAGCCAATAACTTAGCAATCAAAACCAAAGCAGATGAGCTTATCTTTGACAAAGCAAAAACACGTTTAAAGAGTTATACCGACTATCTTAATACCAGTTCCAAAACTATCTCTTTTGATAAGTTAGACTAAAAGGAGTATAAATGACAGCAAAACAAGTTTTATTACTTGCATCAGCGTTTTTAAATTTGCAACAAGAATTTGAGCCGTTAATTAATGACCCACAAGCCCAAGTTGATGAAAGAACAAAATTAGAGTTTAACAACTTAGTCCAAAGCCTTAATTTGTGTTACAGCGAAATTGCCCTTGACTATATGCCATTACTTTGTAGCGAACAAGTGTTGGTAGAAAATAACAAAATATATGTTATGGATTTAGCTCACGAACTCAAAGACGTTCATAGTATTAATAGCCTTGATAATAACAAATCTTTCAAGTTTATTATCTACCCAGACTATATCAAAACCAATGTCTTAGGTAATGTAAATATTACATATAGTTATGTCCCAGAGCAAATTTCAGTTAATGACAATGTTAATAACTTTGCAGGTAGATTATCTCTAAAATGCCTTGCCCTTGGTGTGGCAGCAGAGTATTGCTTTTTGTCAGGCCTATATGATGATGCTAAGATTTTTGACGCCCGATTTAAAAATATTCTAAAAATCGAGTGTAGAAAAAAGTCTAACATCACCTTGCCTAAAAGAAGGTGGTTATAGTGTTTTACGACAATCCACTTCCTTCCAAAGACCTTACTTACAAAACCATCACTTTGCCACCTTTTGACGTAGGTCAAAACAGTGACTATAATCAGAACATTTTGTCTTTCAAAAAAGCCAATTGTATATATAACTTTAATATAGCTGATGGGGCATTAAGTGATGGTTATGGGTTTAAAAGTTTAACGCTTCCAACCTCAACCCAAGAGCCTGATGGTCTAAGATCAATCGACTTTACAGATATGCCAAATATACTAGGTGTATGGCAATATAGCTATTATAGTGACACCTACAAAACTAAGCAGTATGCAGTAGTTATGTATGGTGAAGATAAGCAACTTTATTGGTGTAAAATGTTCTCCCCAGACAACCATATTTACGCTTTGTATGATAACACTTTTGAACAGCTTCCAATAGTGTTAAATTACAGGCTTGACAATAGAGATATTTTAATATTTACTTCTCCTGTTGATGGTATGCTTGTGTGGGATGGTGACACTTTGCCCTACAAAATCACCACAGCACCGACCATCAAGTCAATGTGTTTGCACAAAGATAGATTGTTTGCAATAACCCAAGATGGTACTCATAGTATACGATATAGTAAACAGTTAAACCCGACCAGCTGGTTGATATCAGGAAACCTAGAAGATTCGGGCTTTATAGACATTTCCGACCAACAAGGCGGTATGAATAAAATACTAAGCTTTTTGGGTTATTTATTTGTATTTAGAGATTATGCTATTACAAAAATTGCTTTCTATGACGAAGATGGAGAATATAATATTTCTCAACTATATTTTTCTGGCAGCAAAATTTTTGCAGATACCGTTTGTGTTTGTGGTGACAAAATTTTACTTATGTCCAACGACGGTATTTATAGCTTTGACGGACTACAAACAACCAAGTTAGACCTAGGCATCAACACTATGTTTGCTCACGACAATCACAATGCATCAGCAGTGTTTTTTAACGACAAATATTATCTTGCCTGTAAGCTAAATTTTAAAGATGACGACCATATTTGTGATGAGCAAAATGATAACTATGTTAACAACGCTTTAATAGTCTACGATACCCAAACAAATCAGTTTACAATTACTCGTGGAGTAGACATAAAGAGCATGTTGCCAGTCGAAGAAGAGTATATCTCAAAAATCATCTTTTGCAAAAATTCTACACACTCAAACACTCTTGGAGAAATTACAAATGACGGTTGTTATTACAATCAAATTTTGCCTAAAAAGTGGCAATCAAACTTAACAGACTTGTCTCTTCCAAATAAACAAAAAATCATAAAAAATATTTATATAACAACTAAGTCAAACTGTGTCGTTACAGTAAAAACTCAATCCGTTACAAAAAGCTACAATCTAATAGGTAGTGAACATTGCCAAACTATTAGGTGCAACTTAAAAGGTAAACTTATCTCTCTATCTATTACTTCTAAATCTCTAAACACTTATATTCAACCGCCAACCATTTATCTTGGCGTGGAGGATTAGTATGGCAAATTGTGAATTATCAAAACAAGCATACTCAAAGTGTGAAGATTTAGAAAATCAGTTTAATTATTTAAAGCAAAAAATATCCAACCCACAACCTTCAAATCAAAGTCAAGAGCAAAGTGTGTTTGAGTTTAAAGGAGTATTCGGCACAGGCAAAGCTACTAAAAGGTTTGTAAAACTTAACGTTCCAATCGACACGCTAGTTAGATATATTATGCAGCTAAATATTCTTGACAGCTCCCAAGATGAACAATTCGAAGCATTTATATATTTTGATGAGCAACTTGTAAGCCATAAACTTTTCTTTGTATCAAATGGCCAGGGCAAAGTTAATTTAGAGTTTGAACACACATCAACCAAAGAACAAATCGACTTAAAAATTGTTATATGTGCCCATACCAATACCACTACATTTAACTTTGATAGTTGTATAACTTACGCCAACAAAAACAATCTTACTTATGACATTCCAAATAAAATTGACAACGACAATACAGAACAATATAGTTTAGCATTGTCATTTATGGGTGAGCCCAATGCACTTTCTTTGCCACAGTCATATGTTCTTGCGTTTAAAAAAGGCCAAACCCTTTATTCTGGTTGTATAGATAGAAAAAACTTTGATTTAGATAGAATAGAATACAAGACGCTTCCAGTTGAGACAACTTTTTCTTCATTTGTATATTCTAACTACAACGGTGCATATCATCAGTTTAGTAGGCCAGTTATTATATCTTACTATAATGGCAATTCTCCATATTTTCACGATATATCTAAGTACGAAGCTTCAAACTATGTATTTGGTTATCCTAAAAAAATGGATTGTGCGCCAGCAGCAAGCAGTATAAATACCGCTTATACACATAAATGGCTATTACTAAACGACACAGCATTTAGCTACTGTATGGGGCCCACATTTATGGCTTATTACTCACAAAAATTAACCTATTTGCCTATTGAAAATATTAGCAAAGTTTATATGTTAAAGCCACGCACCGTGCAAGAAGCAGCTTCAAACGAAGTGATAGCCTTAATTGACAAATACGACACGTTTTTTATTTCGTATAACTATACACGATATAACGAAGGAATATTCTTTACAGTAAATGACGCCAAAGAAGCTTTCATTGTCAACGGTGTAGATTATCGCAACATAATTGTTTATATTAGGCACTCAGATAAGCTTGTCGCATATGACTTGTATTATAACACATCAACTTACGAATTAGACTTGCAATCTACAACTGAATATCACAACATTGATATGCTTTACCCAGGGTTTGATAACGAAGCGTTTTATATCAAAAACGGTAGGGTGTTTTATACCAAAAATAAGGATCTTCTTTTATGGTAATCGTAGGTAAAGCAACGCCAATGTCTTTGTATCACTTGCGCTACCAAATGTCTAAACAAAACAGAGGAGGTAATTTTATGTACAACTTCAAATTTGACGATACAATCTCACAACAAGCACAACAAGTCTTGATAACAGCTTCATCAGATAACCAACTAGACCAGCCTAAGGAAAACCCCCAAGATGTGGGAAGAGATATTTAAACTAGCCCTATCTAATGGCCTATGGGCAGTCTTATTTGTAGCACTTTTAGTATTTCAACTAAAAGATAGTGCAAAAAGAGAAAAGAAATATCAAGACACAATCTCAAAACTCAACGAACACCTAAACGCCGTCAGCGAAATAAAAGAAGAAATCAAAGAAATACGTTCAGTTTTAGTAAAAGGAGAAAGAGATGAATAATCTAAAAAAATACTCAATAATAATCAGCATCATTGGAGCAGTGGTTATATTAGTACAAATATTAGCAACACACTTCAATCTATCTCTTGACCAAAATATCATAATCGAAGTAGCCTCTGTAATAATTGCAATACTTATCTCAATAGGTGTAATAAAAAAACAGTCTGCTTCTACCAATATTAAAGACATAAGTGAGCAAGTAAAACAAGACCTTCAAAACACCACCAATCCTACCCAAACTAAACCAACAGACACTCAAACCTTAACGCAAGAAGATAATAAAACAGAAACTGATGATAATTAAAAAATAGTTTTTTAAGTTAAATAAAAAAGAGCAATTGACAATAATTGCTCTTTTTTTTGTTTTATAGCCCAAAAACAAGGCAAAAATACAATTAAATTCACAAAATTATTTGCAAATAAACCCCATATATAGTATAATTTAAACATAGAAATTTGGTTTAAAATTAAAGATTTTATATTAAGGAAATATTAGCTTATGATGTTTAGAAATACAGTTAGATTAGTGCTAACTAACTTTTCTAATGTTTGGAAATTATTATTGTATTATATCATCACAACACTAGTGCTTGTGGGTGTTTTGTATCCTATCGTAAACCCAGTTTTTGATAAACTTAGCCAAGCCAACGTATTTAGTGATATACAAGCATTGTTTAATGCTATTTTTTCTGAGCCAACCAACATCGTAAAATCTGCAAATCAAATTTTAGTTACCATTGGTCAAGTATTAAAGGTAAATGCCAATATCTTTATGGCAAACTATATTTTATTTGGCGTTATTGTAGTTATCGTAGCACCATTTATGTATGGGCTAGGCGAGCTTGCAATCAACGAAGTATTGTATGGTTTTATGACTAGCCAAACTCAATATGGTTTTACAGCTAGTTTTATCAAAAAAATAGGCAAATCAAGTCTTTTGCAACTTGCAAAAATGTTGTTCATTATTCCACTTAACGTTCTTGTTGTTTTCGCTTTCTACGGTATCGTTAAACTATGTGCAACAGGGCTTATTGTCAACATCTTTTTAAGTATTTTGATTTTGATTGCAACATTTGCATTTATCGCTTTCAAAAACTCACTTTTTGGTCTATGGGCACCTTGTATGGCAGTTCACAACGTTGGTCCATACAAATCTCTTTGTCTTGCCTTAAGATCACTTTTCCATAATTTTTGGAGCGTTTTCTCTACTGCAATTACACTTTTAGTAGTGTCTGTTGCTGCTAACTTTATCTTTGGCGTATTTACATTTACAGCAGGTTTTGTTATTACATTACCTCTATCTATCTTCGCACTTTATGTGTTTAATATGGTTGCATATTTCTCTAATCAAGGTATGAGATTTTATGTTTACCCAGATATGTTTATCACTCCAAAGAAAATCAAAGAACAAGAAACAATCAAAAAACTTAAATTCTATCTATAAAAAAACACCCCTTGATTTTTTATATCAAAGTGTGCTAATATCTTTATTACTTTGTTTTTATTTACCAATGAAATTTGCGCCAAAATAACCTTTTGGTGTTTTGTGTTATAATTTTGAACCATAATTTTATATATCTAAGACCAATAACCATACTATTTGTCTTAAATATGTCTAATTTATAACCCTATAAAAATAGGTCTTTTTTGTATGGCTTTTTATTAAAAAAGTCAGTTTAACATAAATATTATATTAAGGAGAATTATATGAAACAAAATTTAAAAGTTATTTTCTTGGGTGGTGTAGGCGAAATCGGCAAAAATATGACAGCCCTAGAATATGGCGAAGACATTGTCGTTATCGATAGTGGACTAGCTTTTCCAAGTGATGATATGCCTGGTATCGACTTAGTTGTTCCAGATGTAACATATCTTACTATGAACAAAGACAGAGTACGTGGTATCTTTTTAACACACGGCCACGAAGACCATATTGGTTCTTTACCATACGTTTTAGACGAACTTAACGTTCCTATCTATGGTAGCTCACTAACACTAGGTTTGGTTGATAACAAGCTTAGAGAATTTAGAAATATCCAATACACAGCAAACACAATCAAAGCAGGCGACACAATCAAAGCGGGTTGCTTCAAAATGGAGTTTATCTCTGTAACACACTCAATCCCAGGTGCTATGGCAATAGCAGTCCATACCCCTGTTGGTGTAGTGTTGCATACTGGCGACTTCAAAATTGACCAAACACCAATCAATGGTGATGGTTTTGATATCCAACGCTTTGCAGAAATTGGCAAAAAAGGTGTATTACTACTTATGTGCGAAAGTACCAATGCCGAGCGTAAAGGTTTTTCTATGAGCGAAGCACACGTTGGCAAAACTCTTGACCAACTATTCTCTCAACTAGAAGACAAGCGCATCTTTGTTGCAACTTTCTCATCAAATGTCCATAGACTTCAACAAATTATGGACCTTTCAAAAAAATACAACAGAAAAATCGCTTTCACAGGCAGAAGTATGATTAACGTCTCAGACGTTGCAATCAAACTAGGCGAGTTAATAAGCGATAGAGAAAATATTATCGATATCGACAAAATTGATAAATACGAAGACAAAGAACTTATTATCTTAACAACAGGTAGCCAAGGCGAGAGTATGAGTGCTCTTACTCGTATGGCGGCAGACAACTTCCCAAAAATCAAACTTGACGAAAACGATGCAGTAATCATCTCAGCAAGCCCAATTCCAGGTAACGAAAAGAGCATTAACTCAGTTATCAATAACCTTTACAAAAAAGGTTGCACAGTTATCTATGACGAACTGGCTGACGTACACGTATCAGGACACGCATATCAAGAAGAGCTAAAAATTATGCACTCTCTAATTAAGCCAAAATACTTTATACCAGTACACGGCGAATTTAGACATATGCACCGTCATAGAATGCTTGCCAAAGATCTTGGTATGCAAGACCGTAACATTATAATACCAGAACTTGGTATGTGCGTAGAAGTTAACCGTAACTTCCTTAGAGCAACAGGTACAGTAGTAGCAGGTGAGAGACTTGTCGATGGTACAGGCCTTGGTGATCTTGAAAGCGTAGTTTTAAGAGACCGTAAACTTCTTAGCGAAGAAGGTTTGTGCGTTGTCTTACTAACAATCTCTTCACGTAGTGGCGAAATTATTGGTGAGCCAAACATTATCTCACGTGGTTTTATCTATCAAGACGAAGCAAGCGAATTAATCAAAGATGCCAAAGAAGCCCTTCTTGGTGCATTATCAACAGTAGATATTAAGTCACTTGATTTAAACGAACTAAAAATGACAGTTAAGAAAATCGCTTCTACTTACTTTTTCAAAAAGACAAAGCGTAAACCAATGATTTTAACAATAGTAAACGAGCAATAATTATGATAATAACAAACCTAACCGAAGACTTCCTAAATAGTTTTTGCAAACAACAAGACAGCGAACTTATAGAGTTAGAACAGTATGCCAGAGCCAACCACATACCAGTTATGATTGACCAAACAGCAAACTTTCTAGCTACTATAACTCGTATTATAAAGCCCAAAACTATCTTAGAAATTGGCACAGCAATTGGCTATTCTGGTACAATCTTGTTAAACAACGCACCTAAGGGTTGCAAATTAACAACATTTGAGAAAGATAGCAAGAGTTTTGAAATTGCTAACCAAACCTTCAAAAAATTTAATAAAACAGACTTTGTCACAACCAAACTTGGTGATGCAAAAGAACTAATAGATAACCAAACAGGCACATTTGATATGATATTTTTAGACGGCCCAAAAGGTCAGTATATCAAGTACTTGGACAAACTCATTGAACTTTTAAACGAAGGTGGAGTACTAGTTAGCGACAATGTGTTGTTTAAAGGTATGATAACAGGCGAGTGTCCTACGCCAAGAGATCACAATACTATCAAAAACAATATGACAAAGTTTATCCAAACAGTATTCGAAAACAAAAACTTACAAAGTTCTTTGCTTAACATAGGCGATGGTATTTTATTAAGTATCAAGCTAGGGGCAAAATAAAGCTTTGCTTCGCAAACCTTGTGCAATCCTTGCACGCAAAGTCCCTTTGCATTTTGCCCAAAACAAAAGGAGAAAAACAAATGATAGAGCTATTAAGCCCAGCAGGTAATTTTGAAAAACTAAAAACAGCTATCTACTACGGAGCAGATGCTGTATATTTTGCTGGTAAAAAATATGGTCTTAGAGCATTTTCAGACAACTTCGACCTAGACGAACTAAAAACCTCAGTAGAGTATTGTCACGAACATAACGTCAAAGCTTATATCACACTTAATATCATAGCCCATGACGCAGATTTTGACGGACTAGAAGAATATGTAAAATACCTATATTCAATAGGCGTAGATGCAGTAATCGTTGCTGACGTTGGTATTATTAACTTTATCAGAAAAACAGTACCAAATCTTGAAGTCCATGTTTCAACCCAAGCCAACATTACTAATAAATATAGTGCAAAATTCTTTACTGATATGGGTGTTAAGCGTATCGTTCTAGCAAGAGAACTAACTTTGACCGAAATCAAAGCAATCAGAGATTTTATCCCACAAGATGTCGAAATCGAAGCTTTTGTTCACGGTGCTATGTGTATTAGTTACTCAGGTAGATGTTTACTTTCTAATTACCTTGCAGGTCGTAACGCAAACTGTGGCGCTTGTGTACAAGCTTGCCGCTGGGAATATACAATTACCGAGCGTTCAAGACAAAACGAGCAATACCCAATCGAACAAGATGAGCGTGGTACATATATACTAAATAGCAAAGACTTAAATATGTTGAGCTATATCGACCAACTACACAAAGCAGGTGTTACTAGTTTCAAAATCGAAGGTCGTATGAAATCACCATACTATGTAGCAACAGTAACCAACGCCTACCGTAGAGCAATTGATGAACTTTACAAAGACCCAGACAACTACGTTCCAAACAAAGTTTTAGAACTAGAACTTCTAAAAGCAAGCCACAGAAAATACACAACAGGCTTTAACTTTAAGGACAAATTTAAAGAAGAAAGTGAGTGTTTAGAAAGCTCTTATCCTATTCAAAGTCACGAGTTTGTAGCAATCGTAAAACAAGACACTCAAGACGGTTTTGCCCAAATAGAGCAACGCAATCGCTTTGTAGTAGGTGATGAGTTAGAGATATTGTCACCAAGTGACAACTTTAACAAAATCCTTACAATTACCGAAATTCAAGACGAAGAGCGTCAACCAATTACTGATGCAAAAAATGTCCAACAAACACTATTTATCAAAACAAACTTTGACCTAAAAGCAGGAGATATCCTAAGACGCAAAGTAAAACAATAATAAATAACTTTTAACACCGACAACTTGTCGGTGTTTTTTTATTAACAAATTTTAGACGTACAAGCAAAAAACAACAAACTTCGACATATATATTAATCATAACTGTCAGGAGGCAATTATGATTATCGAAAACTTTATGACCTTTATGAACAAAATTATGTTGTTTTCAGCTTATGTCAACAATGTTTCTTGTTTTCCAAAACCACTAACGCAAGAGCAAGAAAAAGAGTGTTTTCAACAATTTTGGCAAGGAGATGATAAAGCCAAAGAAAAACTCATCAGCCACAATTTACGCCTAGTTGCCCATATAGTCAAAAAGTATAATACAGCAGGTGAAGCTGACGACCTTATCTCAGTTGGCTCAATAGGTTTAATCAAAGCTATCAATTCTTTTCGCTACGACAAAAACACCCAATTTTCTACATACGCAGCACGTTGTATCGAAAATGAAATACTAATGCTAATTAGAGTTAACAAAAAGCACCAACAAGTCCTAGCCCTTAATGAGTGCCTTGGCAAAGACAAAGAAGGTAATGAAATATGCCTTATGGATATTGTCCCCAATATCGAAAATGATGTTATCGAAACAGTAGAGAATAATATCTTAACCGAAAAACTCTTAAAAATCATAAAAAGCACCCTTTCACCAAGAGAGTACCAAATAATATGTCTAAGGTACGGAGTAGGAGGTTCGTCAGCGTTAACCCAACGTGAAGTCGCAGCCAAACTTGGTATATCACGTTCATATATAAGCAGATTAGAAACAAAAGCGCTTGATATCATACGCAAAAATGTAAAAGAACAAGAAATATATTTTAGTTAGTTGTTTAAATTTAATTAATTTGTTAATATGTAAGTATAGGGGGTAAATATATATGATATACCTACTTTTTATCCCATCACTAGCATTAATAGTAGCAGGTATAATGTACATTACGGGCAAAGGCTCAGCAGCCCTAGTTAGTGATGCCCAAATAGAAGAAGACGAAATCGTAGAATATATTCGCAAACGTAACCCACGCAATAATCGCATATTTTTTGGAATAATGATGATATTATTAGCAGTGTACCTAGCTTTAATTGCACTTGGAGCAATACTAAAAATAAACCTTATCATCTTTATCTCAACCATAGTAGCAGTTATAGTTGCATTTGTTTGTGCAATATACTATTACACATCAAAAACTCTTATAATCAAGGAGAACCCTAATGGACGCAATAAAAATGTTAAAAACTAGACAATCAGAACGCAGCTTCTTACCATATAGCATAGACCTAAGTGTCGTAGAAGATATAATCGACTGTGCTAGGTTGTCAGCATCAGCACGCAATATTCAACCATGGCACTTTGTAGTCATAGACGACTACGCTTTAAAATCAGAAATTGTCCAACTTGTCCCAAATGGCAAATGCATTTTAGATAGCGCTGTAACAATCGCCGTTATCTGCAAAACCTCAGATTTTATGGTAGAAGATGGCTCAGCAGCTACACAAAACATCCTAAACGCAGCAACAGCCTATGGCTATGGTAGTTGTTGGGTAGCAGGTCACAATAGGCCATACTCAAAACAAGTTTTAAAACTACTTAGTGCACCCGAAGATTATTCATTAATAAGCCTTGTCCCAATCGGTATAGTAGACAAACACCAACAACGCCCACAAAAGAAAGACCTTGCAACCGTTATGAGTTATAACAAATTCGAATAATAATCAAAGCATATCTTTATATGCTTTTTTTTATTTTTATTTAAAATCAATTGTCTAAAAATTACATTTAAATTATACTTTTTAAAGGAGAAAATTATATGAAATGGTTTTATAAAAAAGACAAAACAAACTGTATTATCACAGCTCAAAAAAACATAGACTCAAACCGTAAAACAACCGAAAAAATCACATTGCCTAAAAACGCCGTTGTATTTTGTATGTCTAAGTGGGATACTATCATAGAAGAAAACTATGACTATTCAATTTTAACCCAAAAACTACCAAGATTTTTAGGTACAACCAAGGTTTATACTATCAACAATAAAAAAGACTGGTGCTTTCTTCACGGCGGCGCAGGTGGACCCCAAATAGCCGATACAGTCGAAACGCTTAATGCCTATGGTGTTAAAAATATTGTCCTTGTAGGTCTTGCTGGTGGCTTTGGTCAAGATGTTATGCCTTGTGATGTAGTTTTAGTCTCAAAAATTTTGTGTGAAGAGGGGACAAGCCTTCATTACAAAAAATATACACCATTTTCAAAACCAAACTCACCACTTGATTTAGATAAAGTAATCTCAGAACTAACAAGTCAATCTCACAAAGCTTACACAGGTGCAGTAGTTACAACAGACGCCTGTTACAGACAATCTGTTTTTAAAGAAACAAGTTGGCTTAAAAAAGGTTGTGTTTGTGTAGAAATGGAAAGTTCAGCATTTACAAATGTCTGCAATGTGCTTGGTATAACCAATACAACGTTCTTGTTTATATCAGACAAGCATACCCTAAACGAAGAAGCTAATTGGAAATGGGCAATTAACAAAACCGAACTAAGACAAAACTTTATAAAGTCAGTTATCAATATAGTAACCAACAAAAAGTTCTATAAATAACATTAAATATTTTGTTGCCTGTTGACAAAGTGCATTTAACAGTTTATACTAAAACCATTAGATAGCCAGATGGTCGCGGGGCATATTGCCACGAGGAAAGTCCGGGCTTCATAGGACAGGGTGCTGGGTAACTCCCAGTGAAGGCGACTTTAAGGAAAGTGCAACAGAAATAAACCGCCACGCAAGTGGTAAGGATGGAAAGGCGAGGTAAGAGCTCACCGCCTGATTGGTGACAATCGGGGCTCTGTAAACCCCACCCGAAGCAAGACAAAAAAACCACATAAGTTGTCCGCTTGGTTTTTTAAGAGCGTCGCTTGAAATATATGGTAACATATATTCTAGATAGATGGCCATCAAATACAGAACTCGGCTTATAGACTATTCTAATACCTTTAAAAGGAAGAAGTGTTTATCACTTCTTTTTTTGTAAAATAAATATAAATATAATAGATTTTAATAATTAAATGTGGTAAAATAAATCAGGTGATAATTGTGAAAAGATTTTTAAAAATTTTTGCTATATTATTAATAATTTTTCCTGCCATATTTATTTTTTCAGCGTGTGGTGGTAAAAGTCATGAAGTTAGCTTTGACGCAGATAATGGTAGTGACGTCGTAGTGCGATTTGTGAAAGATAATAAAAAGTGTAAGCCAATCAAACAGCCAACAAAAGATGGCTATGCATTTGTGGGTTGGTATTATGGAGAAGAAAAATGGAATTTTTCAACAAAGATTACTCAAAATATCACACTTAAAGCTAAATGGTCAATATATGACAGCCAAAATAGATTTATTGTTCATAATGTTGAAAGATTAAAAATGGTTACAGAAAATACGGATGTTATTTTAACAAATAATATAGACTTAAAAGATGTTATTTGGGATCCGATAGGAACTTTACAAAACCCTTATATAGGTTCTTTTGATGGAAACGGATATGCAATCAACAATTTTAGCTTTACAAACAATTCGTATTATTATGTTGGTTTGTTTGGATATACGTTGGGTTCAACAATTAAAAATCTTCAAATTAACAATCCTTATATACATGTAGAATATGAAAGT
>JAZRTN010000148.1:0-5268 GCA_045652045.1 Clostridia bacterium | reverse complement strand
GTCACCTAATAATATAAGCCCAACAGGTTTTTCTGGTATAGCATCTTTGATATCTAACTTAGTAAAATCAAAAACAGGTTTTTATCTTTCTCCATCAATATTATATCTTGTTATGAACGCAATATTATTTTTGATTGCATTTAAAACAATGGGATTAGAGTTTATCATACTTTCTATAACAGGCGTAGTAAGCTTTTCCGTTGCTATGGAAGTGTGTGGGCTAATTAGCATAAATATAGGTAATGACCTTTTATTGTGTGCTCTATATGGTGGACTTCTTATGGGTATCGGAGCTGGTATCGTATTAAGATTTGGAGGTTCAACAGGTGGTGGAGACACAATCGCATGTATGTTAAAACACTCTAATGTAAAAGTTACTACCGGCCAAATTATTATGATAATTGACATAGTTATCGTTGCAGCAAGTTGTATAGTATATGGCATAAGTTTTGGTATGTACGCAATAATTGCTTGTATTCTTATGGGATATATGTGCGATATAGTTATTAACGGCGTTAAAGGAACTCGTGCATATTATATAGTTACTGACAAGCCAGATCAAATGTACGAAGAAATATCTAAAAATGTTCACCGTGGCGTAACACAAATTAAAGGCACAGGAATGTACACCCACAAAGACAGAAGCATATTAATGTGTTTGCTTAGCCGTTCAGAAATAGCAAGTCTAAAAAGAGCAGTAAGAACAGCTGACGAAAAAGCTTTTATGTATTCTATTGATGTAAAAGAAGCAATCGGTGTAGGTTTTGAGCCAATGAAAAAGAACCAACTAGAACAAAAAGTAGAATTAGAAACATCACAACAAAATATACCACAAGAAGTTGAAAACAAAAAGGATACACAAGAACAAACAAAACCAAAAGTGGAAACAAAAAAGAAAGTTACAAAACAATCTAAATAAAAAATAAAGGAAGGTAATTTACCTTCCTTTTTTATTGTAAATATCAATAGTTAATTGTTTACTGTTTGTCTTCTGTGTTTTTTATAGAATCTTTTGATGGCTTACTGTTTTTAATAGGTTTATCAGCTTTTTGTTTTTTAGGTTGCTTAACAAAATCGTCAGCCAAAACAAAGTTAATGTTTGACTCAGTTATCTTTTTTAGCTTGTTTATTTCCATTTGTATTTGTATTAACTGAATGGTTAAAACTTCAATAGCTCCCCAACAAAATACCCAAGAAAAAACATTAAAAAATTCAAACCAAAAGTATGGGACTTTGTCTTCAATAAACACATCAAAGCACAACATTGCCAATCCCACAACCAAAAGGATTATTCCAGTTAATAAACAACGTTTGAATTCATGTTTTTTTGCTTTTATTTTGCTTGCAAATGTGTTGTGAAAAGCAGAAACAAATTCTTCTTGGTCGATAGGAGCTTCTTTATGTGTTCTGAAATTTATAGAAAGCTGCTCCTTAATTTTGTGATTATTAGAGCGCTCTTCAATTGTTGAAGCAATTTCGCCATTAAGTATTGCTCCTGTATCTGTTCCGTAATAACAATAAACATTGTCGTTATATAAATCTAACGATATATTTTTTCGTTCAGTTTGTTTTTTCATAAATTTCCTCAATATTGTTTTAGAGTTTTAGGCGTTTGGGTTGATGATAACAAATTTTATTAAAGTTTGCCAACGACTTCCCAAGTTCTCCAAATAACTGTTCTTAGGTTGCCGACGCCGTTAGCGTCACCAATTATATGTACGTGTTTAGATGGTTGTGCGATAGGGTTAGGGTTATATCCAATAGCAAGGATAACATTGTCTGCTTTGACATTATGTTCTTGACCTTCTTTATCTACAACTACAACATTTTTATCTGTAATTTGTTTGCAAGAACTATTTAGATAAACAGGTACTTTTTTCCAGTTAAAGAAATCTCTTAGGTAAGAAGAGTTTGCAAGACAAATACCTCTTACTGCCATTAGGTCGTGTTTTGCTTCAACAATAACTGGTTTTTTGCCTTTTAAGAATAGGTCATAGGCTATTTCACAACCAGTTAAACCACCACCAATAATTACTACATTATTGCCAACTGCATCTGGGTTTTGTAGATAATCTATTGCATCAATTGCTCTTTCTGCGCCTTCTAATCTTAATCTTCTAGCACTAGCACCAGTTGCAATAATTATTTCGTCTGCTTGTAAGGTTGAGATATCTTTGATTTCTGTTTTTAATTTAACATCAACGTTAAGTTTTTTCATTTGACGGCGATACCATTCAATAAGCTCTTTGTCTTTTTCTTTAAATGATGGACTAGCTGCATAAATAAATACGCCACCAAGTTTATTTGTTTTTTCGTAAATTGTAGGTTTGTGACCACGCATAATACAAACTCTTGCTGCTTCCATACCAGCGATACCACCACCGATGATTGCAACAGTTTTTGATTTTTTAGCTGGCTTTAAGTCATACTTGCCACCGTCCATAACTGTTGGGTTAAGAGCACAACGTGCCATATGAGCACTGTCTTCCATAGAAGAATCACAAGCAACCCCTTCGTAATGAGCCATTGGGAAACAAGCATTGTGACAACAAATACAAGGTAAGATGTCTTCTAGTCTATCTTCTTGTAGTTTTGTTATCCATTCTGCATCTGCAAGGAATTGTCTAGCAACACCCATAGCATCAATTTTGCCTTCTTTGATTGCAGCTGCTGCAACTTCTGGTTGCATTTTGCCTGCACACACAACTGGTATATCACAGAATTTTCTTACATGGCTTGCATCTTCTAAGTTGCAGTTGGTTGGCATATATACTGGTGGGTGAGCCCAATACCAAGCATCATAAGTACCATTGTCTGTGTTTAACATATCGTATCCTGCATCTTGCAAGAACTTAACTGCTTTTTCGCTTTCTTTAATATCTCTACCAATTTCTTTGTATTTTTCGCCAGGTAAAGCACCTACGCCAAAATCTTTGGTTTTGCTTACTGCTGAATATCTTAGAGAAACAGGGTAGTCGTTGCCACATTCTTTTTTGATTGCTTGAACGATTTCTGCTGCGATACGATATCTATTTTCAAAACTTCCACCGTATTCGTCAGTTCTTTGGTTTGTATATTTTGTTGTGAATTGGTCAAGTAAGTAACCTTCGTGTACAGCGTGTATTTCTACACCGTCAACACCAGCTTCTTGACATTTCTTTGCTGTCTTTGCAAAAGCATTGATTATTTGTTTAATTTCTTTAACAGTGATTTCTCTTGTTAAGTATTTTGGATACCAACGAGCTGGTAATCTGCTTGGTGAAGCCATTAGTCTTGATAGGTCAATGATAGGTTTTAATACGCCTGTCAAAATTTTGCTTTTCAAAATTGGCACAAGTGAGTTTGGACAACTAAATGATCTGCCAAAACCAGCTGTTAATTGAACAAATAATTTAGCGCCGGTTTTGTGTAACTCTTCCATATATGGTTTAAGTTTTTTGAAAGCGCCGTTTGCTTTATATAACCAGCCGTTACCAATCATATTTCTAAGTGGTGCAATGCCTGGGATAATAAGACCTGCGTTATTTTTTGCTAATTGCATAAAAAAGTCAGCTGCATCCTTATCAAAGTGGTGTGGCTCCATCCAACCAAAAAGTGATGTGCCACCCATTGGGCATACAACAATTCTGTTTTTAATTTCTACATTACCAACTTTCCATGGGGTGAAAAGAGGTTCATAAACTTTTTTCATATCTCTCTCCTTATTTATATGCTTTTACACCTTAAATGTATGCTTTTTTTGGCTAAAAGTCAAACAAGTTAGTAATATTTAGTAACTATTAACAAAATAATTGAGATTATAAATAAAAAACACGCCTAAGACTATGGCGTGTTAGTTTTGTTGGTTTTATTTTCTATTTTCTTCTAACAAAATTGTACTAGGTAGTTTATCAAAATCAATACCATAGTGACCATAAATACTTGTGACATCAAGGCTTGTTAGTTTGTCAAAATCAACACCAAGTTTTTTGCAAACATCTTGCATTGCTTGTTTTGTTGGTGCTTCAAACTCTACATAAGTTGGTATAAATGGCCAAGAATCAATATCAATTTCTACTCCGTCTAGCTTGTATTGAATACGGCGATTTTCTTGGTGGCTACGAGCTTTGTAACCAAGCTTGTTTAACATCTCGTCTGTTGTATCAAAACTAGAAACTTCAATCTCACATTCCTTTGTGCCATCAATTTTTTGAGTAGCAATTTCTTTTATTGTAAGAGTTGTAGTTTTGCCGTTTGTTCTAAGGCGTATCCAACTGTTTGGTTTTACTGGCGTAAAGTCATAGCAATTTCTAACTTGCAACCAGTCGCCTACAAAGGTAGCACCAGCTTTATTTAGTTTTTCAATAAATTCTTTAACATTACAATCAAGTAATCTTGCTTCAATTTCTGTCTGCATAAAATCCCCCTTAATTTAATTTTAAAGTGTTGCCATTGTCATAAAATTTGTAATGATAAAACTTGCCGTCTTCGTTAACATAGACATCATTTGCATTGTTTTTGTACCAAACTTCATATACATAATCTTTGTGCAAAGTATCAAGTTTGTTGACAATATTTATAACTAATTGGTCGTACATATCAACACTGTCTAATTTATCAAACTCACTTAATTTTGGGTGATTAATTAAGGTGTTTAGTATTTGCCAACCTTTGTCGTCACCCTTAACTCTAAATGGCTCAAAGCCCATATCTAAATATACTTTACAAGCTTTATATGTATGTGTTTGAGTATGTAACAAAATGTTAGAGTAGCCTAAACTTTTTGCAACTTCCAAACACTTGTTTACAAGAGGTTTTGATAAGTGTTTGCCTTGATGCTCTTTTGCTATGGCAAGCCAATCAATAACACAATTGTACCCATATTCGTTAGACGGCGAGATTGTTGCTGTGGCAATTTTTTTATTATCACAAACAATAAAAAAACACCTTTTATCTAACTCATCTAAAAATTTACCATAAAACTCATAAAAATATTGTCGTGCTCTTTGCTTACTTGTAAATTCGCCAGAGCTTATATGTATTGCTATCCAACTATCAAGGTCACTGGCATTTTGCCAGAATTCAAACTTATACCCTTGTGGCAAAACAACATTGTCTATGTTAAGACTATTTTTTACCATAAGTAGTTCGTGATATTCTAAGGTTTTATCAATGGTTTTCATATAAACATTATATCATTAAAGTTTAGCTTTTTAAAAGCATTTATTATATTTTAATCACATTGTACCAAACAAACCACTTAAAACTTGTTGACAAATCAACAAGTTT
>JAZRTN010000147.1:0-7492 GCA_045652045.1 Clostridia bacterium | reverse complement strand
ACGAGTACCCATCATAAGGCCTTCAAGTGGAGTCAATCCCATTGTTGTATCAACACATTTGCCATTTTTGATAGCTGCGATACTTGCACCGTTACCAATATGGCAGTTGATAATTTTTAGGTCGTTTCTTCCAGTGATGCGTTCTACTTCGCTAGTAATGAACTCGTGACTCATACCGTGGAAGCCATATTTTCTAACTTCGTGTTTTGTATACCATTCGTATGGTAAAGCATACATATATGCATAGTCTGGCATTGAAGCGTGGAATGCTGTGTCAAACAATGCTACGTTTGGTGTGTTTGGCATAACTTGTTGACAAGCTTTAACACCAAGAATGTTTGGAGGCATATGTAATGGTCCAAGTGGTGTTAATCTATCAAGAGTTTTCATAACTTCGTCGTCGATTAATACTGCGCTGTTATAAACAGTGCCACCGTGCAATACTCTGTGACCTACTGCACCGATTTCATCAAGAGATTTGATAGCACCGATTTTTTCGTCTTGTAATGTTTTTAGAACAAGAGCAATACCTTGTTCGTGATTTTCTAATTTTTGAACGATTGGGTATGCTTGTCCGTTAATTTTGTGTGTTAGCATTGAATCTGGTAGACCTAGTTTTTCTACAAGACCTTTTGCTACTACTTTTTCGTTTTCCATATCAATAAGTTGATATTTGATTGAACTGCTACCTGCATTGATAACTAATACTTTCATTTATTTACTCCTTATTTTTGTGTTTGTAATACTGTTACAGCTGTCATAACAACGATATCTTCTACATGGCAACCACGAGATAGGTCGTTGACTGGTTTATTGAAACCTTGTTGGATTTGACCAACTGCTTGAAGTTTACCAAATCTTTCGGCAATTTTGTAGCCGATATTTGCTGCGTTTAGGTCAGGGAAAACAAGTATGTTTGCTTGGCCTGCAACTTTACTCTTTGGAGCTTTTAACTTACCTACTGAACTTACGATAGATGCATCTAGTTGCATTTCGCCATCGATAGCAAGTTTTTTGTCTCTTTGTTTTGTAAGTTTAAGAGCTTCTTGCATTTTTAAAATGCTTGGGTGGTCACCACCACTGCCGTATGTTGAGAATGATAACATAGAAACTTTTGGCTCGATTTGAGCAAGAAGTTTTGCAGTGTCTACTGTTGATAAAACTATATCACTAATTTGCTCTGCACTTGGCTCAATATTTAAGCTTGTGTCTGCAAAGAAAATTGTGTTGTTTGAACCAAAGCCAAGTCTTTTTGTACCTACTAACATTGTGCATGATGAGATAGTTTTTAGACCTTTTTTTGCTTTGATTATTTGAAGGCCTGGTCTTAGAGAATCAGCAGTTGATGTTTCTGCTCCACCTAGTGTACCATCTGCATAATCACATTCTACCATCATTGCTGCAAAATAAAATGGTTGGTTTGTAACGATGTCTTTTGCTTGTTCGATTGTCATACCTTTTGCTTTACGTAGTTCGTAAAGTTTATTAGCAAATTCGTCTGTTAATTCACTAGTTTTTGGATCAATAATTGTTGCGCCGTTAAGTTTGTAACCTTTTGCTAAGATAACCTCTGGATCACCTAACAAAATTGGTCTTGCGACTTTTTTCTTTAACATAATTTCGACAGCTTTTAAAACTCTGTCACTAAATGCTGCTTCTGGAAAAACAACAGACTTGTTTAGCTTAGCAGCTCTTTGTAATAAGTTTTTTACTTTAAACATAAAAACTCCTTAAAATATTTGTAATAACTAAGTTATTTAGATATAATAACTATATATCAAATACGAAAAAAAGTAAAATGTTTTATGAAAAGTCAAAAAATTTGTGCAATAATTTGCGAATATAATCCACCACATAATGGTCATAAATATTTAGTTGAACAAGCACGCACTTTAAGTGGGTGTGATTTTGTTATGTGCATTATGAGTGGCAATTTTACTCAACGTGGCGAAGTGGCTATACTTAACAAACACCAAAGAGCAAAGTTGGCTTTGCATTTAGGGTGTGATGTTGTTATACATTTGCCTACTGCGTATGCTTGTGCTTCAAGCGAAGTATTTGCTTTGGCTGGGGTTAAGATTGCTAATAGTTTTAAAAATGTAACTCACTTATGTTTTGGTAGTGAGTGTGGCGATATTGATAGTTTAAAGATGATAAGTAGCTACTTATTAAAAGAACCAAAGGAGTATAAAAAGCTGTTAAAAGCGCAACTTGACCTTGGCAACAGCTACACCACAAGCAAACTAAACGCCCTATCTGAATTAAGCAAAACTTCAAAAGAATTGCCTGAAAACACAGTTGAATTAATAACTAAATCAAACAACATTTTGGCAATAGAATATTTAAAGGCATTAGCTATGACAAATAGCAAAATTGAGCCTATAACAGTAAAGCGTGTCGGCGAAGAATATAACAGCAAAAAAGTAACAGCCTATGCTAGCGCAAGCGCTATAAGAAAAGATATTTATGACAACAAATCTTTAAAAAATGTATCAAAAACTATGCCTGCTAATGTTTATGATGAGCTAAAAAAAGAGCTAGAAGCACAAGGGCTTGTAGACTTGAAGTTGTTTGATGAGTTGAGATTGTTTAAAGCAAGAACAACAAGTTTGCAAGAGACAAAAGAAGTTTTTGATGTTGTGGAAGGGTTTGAAAATAGAATATACAATCTATCAAGACAAAGTACAAGTTTTGAGCATTTCATAAAAGACGTTCAAACAAAAAGATATAGTCCAGCAAGGACATATCGCATAATATTGGGGTTACTACTTGGCATTGACAAAAAGATAATTGAAAGCTTATATAAGATTGATTATTTGCCATATGCAAAGGTACTTGCAGTAAGAAAAAACAAAGTGCTTAATAATTTGCAAAGCTACTCTACTGTTATACTTAGAACTAATGATGTTAAAAAGACAACTAACTATGTATATAACAAACTTATTGACATAGAAAACATTGCAGACAGCATATACACTCAACTTACAAAAATTAAAGTTGTAAATGTTCCTTACATAACACAACCACCTATTATCAATAGCAAGTTGAGTTAATATAAAACAAAAAAAACAGCAAAATAATTTGCTGTTTTTTTATTCTAATTCTAACAATTTTCTTATTTGAGGTAATGCTTGCAATGCGGCTTTTCTACCTGCTTTTATTGAAAGCAAAGCATTTTCTTTGCCAAAACTTGACATACCTATTTTTTTAGGTTGTTTAATCTTGATGTGAATATCTCCCTTGTCTGGCTTTTGTTCTGCAAGAGAAACTATCATACGATTCATTGCATTGTATGCTACCGGTATAACTCTATTTAGGTTGCCCTTTTTATAATAAAAACAATGCACATCTACGGCAATTACTACGTCGGCACCCATTTTTCTAGCGTCTTCTACCGGCATATTATCTACTAATCCACCATCTACAAGTGTCATATTGTCTTTTTTAAATGGTTTAAATACTCCTGGAATTGATATACTTGCTCTTATTGCATCAACAACGTCACCTTTGTCAATCATAACTTTGTCTCCGGTGTTTATATCACAAGCACAAGCTGCATATTTGATTTTAAAATCTTCAATATTTTTTTCGTTGTTTTGTAAAACTTTTCTTATAAACTTGGTAATTTTGTTACCAGCAACAAGCCCTCCGCTAAACAATTGAAAATCAACCATTTTTTTGATTTTAAACTCTAACATTTTTTCTTTCATAACAGCGATACTTGCGCCAGATGCATATGCACCACCAACAAGAGCCCCCATTGATGTGCCTGTTATGATATCGATAGGAATATTATTTTTTATTAACACTTCTAAAAAACCAATGTGCGCTACACCCAAAGCTCCGCCGCCACCTAAGACAAGCGCTACTTTTTTGTTTGTCTTCATAATAATACTCCTTTTTTCATATTTTATTTTATGCATAGATATAAAAGTAAAAATATACTTCAAACCATATTGTGTATAGTGTTATTATGCACAATTATATTAATTGCAATTAACCCATCTACATATATTAAGTCTACAACTAATGGCATAATGGTATGGGCAAATGTTATATTACCTAGCTTATTGCCATTTTTTTTCCTAACAAAATTGTTATGCAATTTTGACACAATGTTTAGTTTTACTAAGATATTGTCAAAGCCCATGAATAAGCTGTACAACTGCCCTAGCATATCAAGTTATGTTGCTACTATGAGTATTATATCAGGTTATCCTATTGGCGCAAAACTTATTAGCGAATTTTTTGAAAATAAATATATATCTATTGGACAAGCTCATAGAATGATAAGTTTTTGCTCCACATCAGGGCCGTTATTTATAATTGGCAGTGTTGGTGCTGGATTTTTTGGAGATGCAAAACTTGGTATAATTATATTTATAAGCCATATTTTATCAAGTTTAATAAACGGCCTTATTTATAGAAGATACAAATACGACTCACCTACAACACACAACACAAGTTTTGTTAATAACTCACACAATACATTGAGCGACTGTATGTACAATACTATAATGTCTGTGATGTTGGTTGGCGGGTTTATTGCTATATCGTTTATGTTTATAGATATATTAAACAATTTAAAGGTTTTATCTATATTATCTAACATTATTGATGTTTGTATTCCTAATACACACATTGGAAAGCCTCTTGTTAGTGGAATATTGGAAGTAACTAGGGGTTGTTTAGAATTATCAAAGCTACCCCTTAACCCAAAACTCCTTACTGTATTATGTAGTGGACTTATATCTTTTGGTGGTATAAGCATACATTTACAGTCTATTGTTTTTTTAAAAAAATGCGGCATCAAATACAGTTACTTTCTAATAACAAAAACCACACATGCTATTTTATCAATGTGCATATGTGGTTTGATATGTTTATTTTAAGCGTCTTGGTTGTTAACAAACTTTGCAAAACTTGCTTTCATATCTGATAGATAGTCTCTAAGGTATTTTTCGTTGCCTACAAGCTCATTTAAAGAAACTATTAAGCCATTTATCAAAACAAGTTCTTTAAGCTCACAGGCTTTTTGTAGGGCTTGTAATACAAGTCTGATATTTTCTCTTTTTGACTCTTTTCTTACGTATTCTATGTCTTGAAGCATACCTTCTGAACTAACTACTAATTCTGATACAAACAAGTCAAATGGTTGTGGTGGAAGTTTTGGTTCTTCGACAACTTCTTCTTGTTGTTCTTCTTGTTGTTGCTCTACTTCTTCTTGGCGTTGCAAGATTCTTCTATCAATAATATTTTGAGTTGGTTTTTCCGGTTTCTTTTCTTCGTCTTTGGTTGTAACATCGAATTTTTTTGCAATACTATCTCTAAAAGGCACAATTACGCTTTGGGCAAAACGGTCATATTCTTCATTTTGATTGTCCGCATAAGGGAATTGTGTTCTTAAAAAATAATTAAAGTCTATACGCTTGCTGTCAATTTGGACAAGAAGGCAAAAAACTAGTGGAATAATAAGGTTGTCATCTTTTGGTAAAGTAAAAGATCCACCATCAACACTTGTTTTAACACAGCACTTTTTAAGTTCGTGCTCATAATCAAAGCTAATCATATATTCTGCAAGCATATTATATACAATTTCGCTCTCAGCAATTGCTTTTAAAATGTTTGCAATTTTTATATCTGTTAAAATAAACTTGCCTTTAATAAAGCCATTACAGGCAGAAACAAGTTTTTTTACTTGCGCCACTTGTTCTGTGGTTAGTTCGTCCATAATTCACCTCATATATTTGTATAATAAAAATATATCATAGACTTTTTTAAAAGTAAAATAAAACAGCCCCACATTTTGCTAAATAAAACAAAATTTGGGGCTAAATTTTTATGCAAAAACTAAAAAAAATAACAAGCCAAACCCTTAAAGTTTATATTGGGTTGCTTGTTTCTATATTATTAGTATATCACTAATAAAAAATTATAGCAAGTAAATTACAGTAGTTTTTTAAAATTTTTAACAAAATTCGATAAAAGTTTATAAAATAATCATAAATGACAAAAATTTCTACCGGGTTTATTTTATAAAACTCACCCAAACTACATAAAAAGGTGTCAAAAAACATTGAAAATACAAATAATATATGCTATACTTTGCACATAAGGGGAAAACAATATGGATTTTGTGGCTGATTCAATGGTGAACAAGTTAATATTGTTGTTTGTGCTAGACAAGATGGAAATTCCTTTGACAGAAAATTCTATCATTGATATATGCACAAGCAGAAACGGTTGGCTAAATTATATGGACTGCCAAGAAGTTCTTTACCAACTACTAGATGCAAAGTTTATTTACAAAACAGTAAACGAAAGCACAAAATCTTTTAAAGAAAATGGCGAACCAAAAAGAGAATCTGTATACAATATAACTTATGATGGAAGAAACTGTATTTCTCACTTCTTTAATAGAATTCCCCAAAGCCTAAGAGAAGAGATATCTGGTTTTGCTAAACAAAATAGAATGATATTTAAACGTAGCCAGGAATATATAAGCGACTACTTCAAAAATACCGAAGACGGTTCACATACAGTTGTACTTAGAATTAAAGAACCACTTATTAGTCAACCTATGTTTGAAATCAAAATTAAGACACCAACAAGACACGCAGCAGTTAACGCTTGCAAAAAGTGGCGTGACAAAGCACCTAATATATATGAATATATTTACGAAAACCTTATAGATAACAACTAAAAAAACAACCAACTTTTATTTGGCTGTTTTTTTTATTTTGTGCCTACTCTATTTGATATTTTAAATAAGCATAAAAAAAGAATTGAAAGTAAATTTCAATTCTTTTAATTTATTAGTCTTCGTTCTTTGAACCATGTAGTAATGAATCAAGATTTGCTAAGCTTTCGCTAAGTTTTTGTTCTTTTTCTCTTTCAGCAGCTTCAAGACCAATTACTTGAGTTTTGATTTTTGTCAAACTTTTTACAATTGAGTTAACCATTTCTGCTGTTGCTGGGATATGAAGAACTTGGCCACCTAATAGACCTTGAACAAAGTTACCTAAAGTTTCAAACTCTTCAAGTGATTTTGGTGAATATTCACCGATGTTTGCAATAACGTCAGCAAGTGTTTTTGTTTTTTCAACAGCATCGCCACATTCATATGATTGAAGTTTTGCGATTTCACTGAATGGAGATTTTGCACCTGTAAGATTTTGCAAATACATTGTTTGAGATTGAGTCAATTGATTGCCTTGGCAGTCAAGTGCATAAGCTGCTTGTTTTTCTGAGTCGTAAACATGATAACAAACGATTCTTTTGTTCTCTGGGTTTACTACAAAAGGATTTTCTTGGTCAAGGTTGTAAGTTTCGCCTACAACAATTCCTTCTTCGTTAACTTTAACCAAAGAATATGAATTAGCTTTATTATCGTGTACAACAACCATATTTCCGTAAGGAATTTGTTTTGCGCCAGGAGCACGCTCCTCAGCATGATCATTAGCAGCGATATAAGCTGCAAGAATTTGATTGT
>JAZRTN010000146.1:0-5661 GCA_045652045.1 Clostridia bacterium | reverse complement strand
CTTTTTAGTGTTTTAAATCCAAACACTAATGTGCCAAATATAGAAAGTCCACAGAATATTGCGTTGATTTGATTAATTAGTTTAAAATCGTCAAACTTGGCAAGTATTAATACTAATGACAAAATCAATAGTAAAATGTGTATAGCAAAAAAAGTTGAAATATAGTTGTTACGGTCTTTGCTAATAAGCGTAATCATAACCATAACTATCGAAGCAGTAAGTGCTACTGCTGGCACAACATAGTTAAGTAGCCAGTTGCCACCAGCAACTGCATTGGTTGTAATTAATATTGCAGCAATACCTATCAATTGGAAAAGTATTTTTTCAAATATACTTCTATTGCTTAGTATTAAGTGTGCTATAAATATCCATACATAAACTAAACTTACAGCTACAATCATACTCCAAAAAGAGCCGCTTTTTTCGTAAGTTACAAAGTTAATAAAACCACATATAACAATTGCGCTTATTGTAAGGAATAAAAATAGTCTATACAAAAAGTACCTTGTTTTTATTGTTGTATCTTTTTTAACTGCTGTTAAATATAATTGAGTTTGTTGATCTTTACCTTCTACTTCGTCTAAGTCATTAAAACATAAAGGGCAGTAGTTTTGAGTGGTGTGAGTGTCTATATTGCAATGTTTACAGTGTTTCATAGTTGAGCCTCCCAATAATTGCTAGAAATCTCTACCTCTAAGCCCATTTTGCTAAGTGTAGTAAAAAACTCCCTTTCCATGGTGTTTTCAACAAATTCTCTTGCAACGGTTATGTTTGTAGCGTTGTTATAAGTTATAACGCTCATAGTTTGTTTGCAAGTGTATGTTGGAGATATCGCCATAATAAAATCTTTTACATAAGGCATAGCGCTAGTAGGCAAATCTACTATACCAATATTACTTAAATCGCCTGTTTGTAAGTTTTCGCCAACTTTTGTGTAAGTCATTCGAATAACTAAGTCTTTTAAAAATAAAGGAACTATTTTCATAAACCAGTTTTTCTCAATCTTTACGTTGTCATAAATTAATGCATCAAGGCGTTCTTTTGTTAGGCCCTCTTTAATTTGAGTGCTGCAAGATTCAATACATTGTTCCAATGTAATTTCTTTTTCAAAATCATGATATGGTCTTGCAAATAAAGTAAAGTTTCTTAAAGTAGTGCAAGGGTAGTGCTTGCGCATATCGGCAGGGATTAAAATTCGCACCATTTTGTTTTTAACTTTTTTGTCTTTAATAAATGCCTTATAAATACAATGCATATATAGTCCTGCTAAAAAGCCGGTTATTGTTGCATTATATTCTTTTGCAAGAGTTTTTAATTTTGTTGTGTCGACCTTGCCTGTGATAACTCCGTATCCGTCAAAGTCAAAGTTTGTGCCATCAGTTTTAAAAGCTTTTTTAATTTTTGGTTGTTTTGTTTTGCTCTTTTTAAAATTTTGTACAAAGTTGTCTGTACAATCGGCCTGAGTAAAAGGTGTCATTATGGACTTAACTTTACCTTCAGTCTTAATTTTTTTACCTGTTAAAATTAGGTATTCAATCAGTATAAACTTAAAAATTTGCAGTGCACCACCACCATCAGTTAATGCGTGGAAGGTGACAAGCGAAATTTTATTTTCTCTATAAAAAACTTTAAACAAATAATCATTGTTTGCTTTAAAGTCAATAAACTTTAAAAAGTTTGGATTTTCTTCTTCTATATAAAAAGGCTTTTTATTTTGCTCTAAATAATACCAGAAGATGCCTTTTTTTAATTTAGTTTTATAAGTAGGTGTTCTAGACAATACTATGTCAACAGCCTGTTGAAGTTTTTCTTTGTCAATAGTTTCATTTAATATGCACGAAAAACAAAATTGATTAGGCCTGCGTTCGTTGCTGATAGCAGGGTATAGCTTTGCTGCGTTGTCTAGTGGATACCAGTTTTTCTTTTTCATATTACCTCAATATTTATAATAGCCCGTAAGCCAAATATTATCATTGATAGTTATACCAAAATTATTAACTATAATTTTAGTTTTAACCATATTTAATTATAATGCAAAATGCTTATTTAACCAAACAAATTTGAGACATATTTTGTATAGACAAATATTTTTAAAATTATATATTTTGTGCTATAATTTTACTTAGAGGTAAATATGAGTGTAAAGATGAGCCTAACTAGGGCTTTGTTAAAACTTAATAAAGAACTTACAATTAAAAAAATTAACAACAAAAAAGAAAAACTTCCTTTTTTGACTGTAACCGATGTTATAGAACTTGATGAAAGAAACGTAGGTGATGTTGTTAAAAAAATTGCCTTAATTGGTGTTGATGTTACAACAAAGCAATACGGTGGGTTGAACTGCTCATATCTGTCTAAAAAGAAAGGTTCTAAGTATTTTAAATCTACTCCTAGTAGAGATGATTATATATTTGTTTATATTCACGGTGGAGGCTTTTGTAACGGTTTTGCGTTGCAAGGAGCGTTCCTTATGAAGGCTATAATGCGTCGCATTGGTTGTGCAAGTATTTCTCCGGAATATTCTCTTTCGCCCGAAAAACGCTATCCTACGGCCTTAAATGAGCTATATGAGATGTATTTGGATATAATAAACGACTATAAACCTAATAAAATCATAATAGGTGGAGAGTCGGCTGGGGCTAACTTGTGTATGGCTCTTTTAATGAAATTAAGAGATAATAACAAGCCGATGCCACTATGTGCATTGCTTTCTGCTGGATATTTTGATCTTGCCAATAGTGGTAAGTCTTATGTTTCTAACGAAGAAAGAGATGTAAGTCTAACAAATCTACAAACTCCATATATGTCGCAAGCTTATCTTTGTGGTGATAAGCCAAGCAAAGATTACAAAAAATATCTTACCGACCCTTATGTATCGCCGTTGTATGGTGATTTCAAAAACTTAATCCCAATGTTTTTTAGCGTGTGTAGTGATGAATTATTGTTTGATGATACATTAATTGTTTATGACAAGGCCAAACAATATAACAAATGCTTTTTACATATATCAAAAAAATGTTTTCACGGATATATGGCAACGGGTGACTTTTTTAAAGAATCAAAAAGGGTCAATAACCTTCCACGGCATTTTATACAAGATGTTTTAAAAAATCAAATCAAAATTGTCTAACAAGCATTTGTTAGTCTTTTTTAATTTATAGATGTATTACTAAAAATATTAAAAAATTTTTTACAAAAATTTCAAAATTCCCTATTGCAAAAAATAAATTCTTATTATATACTCATTTAGGTAAGGAGAATTAGAATGTATACACAAGCAGTAGTAGAAGCTTTAATCGAAGCATATAAAGAAAATAACAGAATCAAATATTTAACCTCAGCACAATTAAAAACAGGTGAACAATTAGTTTTATTAGGTAATCAAGCATATGCTACCGCCGTATTAGTAGGACAAGGAAGAAACAAAGTTGCGCAATGCTGTTATGATATAAGAAATGGCAAAGTAACAATTCAAGGGCTAAAAGTTGAAAAAACAGATGCATTAAACAATCCTTCACGTGGCATTGGTATTGGTAGAACAATTGTGGAATTTGTCGAAGATATCGCAAGAGCAGAAGGCGTTAGAATGTTAGAGTTAAAAAGTGTCAAAGGCGCAAGAGATTTCTATCGCAATATTGGTTATTATGATATGGAACAATTTGGTTCACTATGCTCTATGAGAAAAGTCTTAATCAAAAAAGATGTCCAAGACGAAAACTTCACAGTTAACGAAAACGCTTCACTAGATCCAAGAGATATGATGTCTGACAAACTTGTTTCAGGTGCATCAAGCGCAATCAGTGATGTGGAAGAATCTAGACCAACAACTTACAAAAAACCAATCATTTCACAACAACCAGAGACAGTTTTAAGATCAGCCCTAAAACCAAAAGAACAATAATATCATAAACCATAGATTTTCTATGGTTTTTTTATTTTGCAATTTATTTTTATCAAAAACAATACAAATAAAAAAATATATGCTATACTGATTGTGAAAAAAAAGGAGTTATTCTATGGAAACAGTTAAAGCAGGTTGTTTTTTAATAAACAAAGAGCAACGTTCATTAGCACTTGTTTATAGACAGAAACGTAACGATGTTAGCTTTCCTAAGGGACATAAGGAGCAAGGCGAAAGTATTGAAGAGTGTGCTATAAGAGAAACAGCCGAAGAGACAAAACGAGTAGCAAATATCGTAAAAGAAGTTGAGCCTTATGTTGAGAGATATTCAACAGATAGGGGAGAAAAATGTGTGTGTTATATGTACTATGCTTTTGACAACGGTCCGAGTGATAACGATAGCCTAGATACACACGATGTATTGTGGATTGATTTTGATAAAGTAGAACAAACTCTTACGTATCCAAGTCAAAAACAAGTATGGAACGAAATTAAGCAAACAATTTATAAATTAACCGAAAACTAAGGATAACATAATGAACATAACAACTTACAACAAAGACAACCTAACTGATGATCAAATAGACCAAGTCGTCACAAGAGTAAAGGTATTTGTCTTAAACTATGATAATCAAATGTTGCTTGCAAGTTCTGGTGGTGGTTGTCAATTGCCAGGTGGACACGTAGAGCACGGTGAAGCGCTAGTGCCAGCAGTAATAAGAGAAGTTAGAGAAGAAACAGGCATCTCTTTAACAAAACAACAAGTACCAAAACCATTTTACGAAGTAAGACATTATACAAAAAATTATAAAAACTCTAACCAAAACCGTTTGTCAAAAATTATATATTATTTTGTTCAAACTGATTTGCAACCTAATATGCAATTAATAGAGCTTACCGAAAACGAAAAGAAAAACGATTTTAGTATAGCTTATGTTGATAAAAGCGAATTTGAAAAAATAATTATAGACGTAAAAAACAACAACCCAAGTCCACTTAATCGCACCATAGCAGAAGAAATGTTAGAAGCATATGCGTGGCTACAAGTGCACCTAGCTTCAACACATAAATAACAAAAAAGACTAAACATTTTGTTTAGTCTTTTTTTTTATTGTTACTGTTCTTCTTTTTGTTTAAGTTTAAGTAGGTCGTTGTCGTCTAGCATAGTAAATACATTTTTAAACGTTTCGTCATATCTTACTGTCATAAGTTTGTAGTTGGTGTAGTTTACGACAGGGGTTTTTATCTGGTCTAAGTATGAGTTAAATATTATAAATGTAGATACAACCATACCACCAACATTTATCATATTAAAAGCAAGGCAGAAACATATAGCAACGCCTATGTACCAAATAAAGTTAAAAATGTAAGGGTAGGTGTTTGCCCAGTTGCAATAACCTAGCCAAGTTTTGTCAAAAGCATAAACTCTTTTCATATATTCGTCTAGGTTGTAAGTTTCGTCTTCCTTAAAGTCTGGTTTTTGCATTTGTTTTAAAAGTTTTAAAGTATACTCATATCTTTCTGCATCGGCTACTCTTGAAGCGTGCATTTGTCTTCTACAAAATATGTCTGCTACGTGTATAAATAGAAAACTTATAAGTATAGCTGCAATTTGTATAAGTGCTAAATACCCACCGTAGAAAGCAAAGAAAGGAAGATAGAACAATATTTTTAAAATACAGTCAAATACCAAATACATATAAGAAATATAATAAGCATTAGCATCTTCTAAAAATGTTGTGCTGGTTATCAAAACTCTA
>JAZRTN010000145.1:0-2280 GCA_045652045.1 Clostridia bacterium | reverse complement strand
CTTTGTTGTAGGTTTTTATTTTTTTATTTAATTATAGTCTAGTTGATTTTAGTTTGCACATAAACTTGTTTTCGAAGTTACCAACTAATAGACTAGTTATAGAGGCAACTACACTATCTTTTAATTTAAGGTTTTTAAGTAGTTCATACTCACTATTGGCAATAAGTCTAATGCCATTATAGACTGCTGGGGCAACTTCTACACAATTTGGACTGTGGCAGTTAGAACAAACCAACTCACCTTCGTCAATATTAAGGTAAATTTTGCCCACAAACTTACTTTTACACAAACTGCATCTATCTAGGTTTAGTTTGAAGCCTTCGTATGATAACAGTTGTGTCATAAATTTAATTGTTATTAAGTCTGGTGAAATATCAGTATAACAAAGAGTTTTTAATGCCTTTAATGATTCGACAAATACTTCGACATAAGTTTGTCCGGTTTTGCACACTTTATCTATACATTCTAAAATTTTAAAACCACTTTCAAATTTGTCTATATCGCTTACAATACTAAAAAAGCTGTCAATTGGGTTAACACCTGTAAGCAGATACATATCTTGTTTTTTTGTTAGTTCAAACTCGGCAAAACAAAAGCTTTGTGCATACATTTTTAATTTACTTTTTGCTGTACGTACACTTTTGGCTTTAACAGTGATTTTGCCTTGTTCTAGTGTTAGTATATTGAGCAACTTGTCGCTTTCTTGGTAATCCCTAGAAAACAGCACAAGGCCTTTTACTTTGGTATTTTGCATAGTTATTGAACCGGTCCTTCGTCTTGATAATGTGTGGCTTCTTCCGGAAAACGCTGATTAAAATTTTCTTCACTAGCGTCAAGATTAAAATACAAGTCCAGAAAACCCCTATGGCTAGTCAACAAAAAGTCATGCATTGCTGCCCATCTTAAATCTTCGTTGTTATTTTTCATAATGTTATCCCCCTTGTATTATTATTTTATGCAAAAGTGAAATTTTTAATCACTAAGGTCGCTATTGTTGTATCCTATCTCGTTTAAAAAACCTATATTATCTCTCCAATTTTGTTTTACTTTTACCCACAGGTTAAGGTTAACTTTGCATTGAACAACTTTTTGGAACGAAACTCTTGCTTCGTGACCAATACGTTTTAGCATACTTCCACCCTTGCCTATAATGATGTTTTTGTGGCTATCTTTTTCGCAGATAATGTCTGCATCTATATTGACTATGTTGTCATCTTCTTCATACTTTACTACACTTACGGCTATGCCATGTGGGATTTCTTTATCCAAAAAGTAAAGGGCTTTTTCTCTAATAATTTCGCTTGCGATAAATTTTAGAGATTTGTCTGTATACATATCTTCATCAAAATATTTTTCTGACTCATCTATTTCTGGAACATATTTTAACAAAACATCTATTAATGTATCTATATTACGACTTTTGGTGCTAGATACTGGAACAATTTCAGCTACCTTTTCTAAATTGTTAAGGCTTGATAGTATTTTGAATATTCTTTCGTTATCTAGTGCATCTATTTTTGTAACAACCAATATAATTGGTATATTTAAACTAGCATATTTATTAATAATATCTATATCTGTATTGTTATGCTTTTTTGTACCATCTAGGGCTATGATTATTACATCTACGCCTACAACTGCACCTTTGATTGACTTTTGCATATATTCATCAAGGTGACTGTTGGTGATATTAAGCCCTGGGGTGTCAACAAATATAAGTTGACAATCTTTACGGTTAAAGATGCCTGTTATGTTGTTGCGGGTTGTTTGAGCCTTTGGCGAAACAATACTAACTTTTTCTTTAATGATTGCGTTAAGCAAGGTGCTTTTGCCTGCATTTGGCTTGCCTACTATGGCGATATATCCACTCTTTATCTTCATAATTATCCTTCGATATTTCTTGTAATATGGTATTTTGCAAGTATTTGCTCTTCTAGACCTCTCATAGCGATTTTGTCTTGCTCTTTGATATGGTCAAAACCTAACAAATGTAAGTATCCATGCACTATAAGATAGAATAGTTCTCTCTCGTAGCTATGTCCATAATCTTTGGCTTGGCGTTTTGCAACGTCTTCGCATATTATTATGTCTCCTAGATGCAAATGCTTAGTTTGATAGTTATAATCTTCTAAGTGGTCTTTTATAACTATTTTTTCAAACGGTGTAATAGTTAATGTTGGAAAAGACAACACATCTGTTGCTTTGTCAATTTTACGAAACTCTGAATTTAAGTTTTTAATTTCTTCTTCGTCGACAAATGATATATCTATACTAACTTTG
>JAZRTN010000144.1:0-1570 GCA_045652045.1 Clostridia bacterium | reverse complement strand
GCTCACGCATTGTTGTGATAAATCTTAAAAACAATTTAGAAATATTATTTACATTTTCATCTTCGTTCATAGGTTTAACGCAAGCCTTGGCATAAGTCTTTATCATGTTAACCTTTAACATCTCTTTTAAGTTATCTTTGTTTGCAAGTACTGCTTTTGGGTTTAGGGCGCTGTTGTAACAATTTAGATATTTAATCTCATCTTCATAAATATCTTTCATCATACTTCCAATAAATCTATAAAAGTCAATCTTTGCATAGTTAGGTTTATTTTTTAGAGTAGGTGAGATTTCTTTTATGATAAATGCTCTCATACTTTCTCTAATTTCTGTAACAAACAACTCTCTTGCCTTGATAGTTTCAAGCAATTCTTTTTCTTGGCGTTTTGCAGCTCTTACAGCATGTTCTTTTTTTGCTAAATCTCTTTGATAAGCAATTTCTTCGTCAATGTCTCTAATTGGGTTGTTTTGTAAAGCTTCAAAGAAATACCAATATTCTTCACTAACCATCTTTTTGATAGTGTTCAGATAATCTTCGTAATAACCGTGTCTAAAATTGCCAAAGATGTTAATTGTCTTGCAAGTTTTGTACATTTTTTCTAATGCAATTCTATATACTTCTTCGTTATTAGTAGAACGATTTGGCCACCAATCTTCGTGATCTTCTAGGTCATAATATTCTCTAACAAAGTCGTTTTTGTCGGGAGCAAATTCTTCTTTTTTGCAATTAACAACTCTTATTACTCTTTTTGATTTGATTTTTCTAAGTATCGCACCAATAGGTCTTAATACGCCGTAATGATGATCTTGTCCTTCTGGTTGAGAAGTAACTAGATAGGCCAAAACCAAACTTCCATGGTAGCGTTTTAAAACAGGTGGAAATACTGCAATGCCTTCATAAGGGTTAATATCTTTAAACTCATCTTTGTATTCTGCTTCTAGTTGCAATATATCATAGTATTTAAATAGGTTGTACATATATATCTCCTACGAAATTATAACATTAAATAGTTTGTGTGTAAAGAAGTTTTTAACCTCGCCAGCTGTGCTTGCATATATAAAAACACAGGAGAATTTTTATATGTGTGGAATAATAGGAATAATAACAAAAAGTAACGCAAAAACCAAGGCTTTACAGCAATTATTAAAGCTAGAATATCGTGGTTATGATTCGGCAGGAATAAGTGTAATAGAAAGTGGATTTATAAAAACATACAAAAGCGTAGGGTATATAGAAAAACTTCAACAACTAGTATCTCAAACGCAAGATAACAATACAACAGCTATCGCCCATACTCGTTGGGCAACGCATGGCAAAGCAACCTTAACAAATTGTCATCCACATCTGTCTTGTGACAATACGTGGGCAGTTGTTCATAACGGTATTATCGAAAACTACCAAACGTTAAAACAAAACCTTTTTAAAAACAATATAAAACTCAAATCTCAAACTGATAGCGAAGTAATCCCAAACTTAATTGCATTAAGCCACGAGCAATCAATATTTTCTTTAATAGATGCCTGCAAGCAATTAAAAGGTTCATATGCACTAGCATGTATCAATAAAAATTT
>JAZRTN010000143.1:0-4078 GCA_045652045.1 Clostridia bacterium | reverse complement strand
GTTTGGTTATGGCAACAATACTTATAACTTTGGCAATTTTTATCCAATAGTTTGTGTGTATAATGGTGGCTTTATGACTAAGCCGTACAACTCCAACGGAGACCCTTTTTATAGTGATATGGCAAATTATAATGTTAAGTTGACTTTTGATAAAAATTTTAAAATAGCATCAACAGGGGAGGTTATGCTTAAAACAAAAGACAACCTTTCTTGTGCTGAGATAAAAATCAATGCAGTTAGAGATTTTGCATTTGTTCTTAGCAAAAAATTTCAAACAATATCTACAACTATCAATAGTACAAAAATCACTTATTTTTATTATGATGATGAATATAGTGCATCTAACTTAAAAATAGCAAAAGATGCAATCAAAACTTTTAATGAACTCTTTGGTAATTATCCATACAAAACATTAAGCGTTGTAAAAACTAATTTTTTGCACGGTGGTATGGAGTACCCAACGTTGGTATATATATCAGACGATATAGTAAATAATTTGGAATATCAAAATGTTATAGTACACGAAATAGCACATCAGTGGTGGTATAACTTGGTGGGGAGCAACGCCTACGACAATGCTTGGCAAGATGAAGGTCTGACGGAATACTCAACCTTAATGTTTTATCAGCAAAACCCACAGTATGGTGTAGATTTTAAAGAGCGTATCAAAAGTGTTATGGCAAGCTATATGTTATTTGTAGACGTGTTTGAAAGTGTCAATGGTTCTCTTGATACTTCTATGAATAGGCCTCTTGACAAATACGATAGCGAAATGGAGTACGTTTATTTAACTTATGTCAAAGGTACACTTATGTTTGACGAGATACGCAATGTTATGGGTGATAACAGATTTAAAAAAGCCTTACAATACTATTTTAATAATAACTGTTACGGCATAGCTTATCCAGAAGATTTAATATATGCCTTTAACAAAAAAACTTCCAAAAATATGGAAAGTTTCATAAACTCTTGGATTAGTGGTAAAGTTGTTTTAAAGAAAGCAAGTTAAACCTATTTTGTTGCAAAAGTTGATATATTTTGATAAACTAATCTCGTTTAAAAGGAAATCAAATGAGAGCAGTTAGTATAGCTAGTGGCAGCAAGGGCAATTGTATATATGTCGAAACTAACCAATGCAAGTTTTTAGTTGATATAGGCATAAGTTGTAGCTTGCTAGAAGAAAAGTTAAAATTAGTTAATATAGACCCAAGCACCATTGATGCTGTATTTGTTACTCACGAGCATAGTGATCACTGTTCTGGTTTGGGTGCATTTGCAAGAAAGTACAAAACAAAAATATATATGCATACAAGTGGTTTTCCATTTGTTAACAAAAAATTAGGCAAAATCAGCCCTGAGCAAATAGTTTGTTTTGCAAATACCGACTTTTTTGTAGGGGATACTACAATAAGTACTTTTCCTATTCCACACGACAGTAATTTTTGTATAGGCTATGTGTTTAATTGTGATAACAAAAGAGTAGCGATTGCAACGGATATGGGGCACTACAACAATGTTATTATTAATAAACTAGTGGGTGTTGACCTAATCTACTTAGAGTCTAACCATGACGAACAAGTATTGCTTAACAACCCAAAATATTCTGCTACATTAAAAAACCGAATATTATCGCCAAAAGGTCACTTGTCTAATGTAAATTGTGGCAAACTTATAACAGAACTTGTGGGCGGCGGATTAAAACAAATAATACTATCTCACCTTAGTGAAGAAAACAATACACCATTACTTGCATATACAACAGTAAAACAAGTATTGCAAAAAAATGGCATTATAGAAGGCGAGCATGTGTGCGTAGATGTGGCAACTCAGCACAAAATAGGCACATTTTTTGAAATACAATAATATGTCAAAAGTCCCTTAAACCCGATGGTTTAGGGACTTTTTTACTTGCAACAAAAATAATATTAATGTATAATAAAATTAGTTTTAATAAGAAGGACACTTTCGTGAAAAGAAATAAATTTAATTACAATGCAAAAGATGCAGCATCAATTTATTTTTGGATGCTTGTTGCTAATATTTTATTTAGCTTAATTTTTGTAGTTATATGCACAAAAATCGCCTTAAATAAAGGTGTTAAAGCAGAAGCTATTTTAGAAACAAACTCAATGCTTTATATAAGCGCACTTATTCCACAAATTTTATATTGTGGCGTAACGCTATTTTACAGTTTTGTCCAAAGAGTAAATGTTCCAGTAGCAACAACTGTTAACCATAAGCCAAATTGGAAAATAGCCTTAATTTGTGTTGCTATTTCGTTGGCTTGTCTGTTTGGATTTAACTATTTTGTAGGTTTGTGCGACCATATTATTTTTCTTATAACAAAAATCGCTCCACAATCAGCCCTAGTTGGCACTAAGTGGTGGCAAGTTATACTTTATGTTTTAATACTTGCAGTAATCCCTGCCTTGGTTGAAGAATTAATTTTTAGGGGTGTTATATTTAACGGTCTAAAAACTAAATATAAACTATCAACAGCAATAGTGTTAAGCGGTCTACTTTTTGCATTAATGCATATGAGTATATCTCAATTTATCTATCAATTTATTTTGGGTTGTTTATATGCAGTTATAGCTCACATGACTGGCTCTATCGTTTATAGTATGATAGCGCACTTTACCAACAACTTCACAGTACTTATGATGTCGCTTATAAGTTCTACTGCATTTACTTTTACTAAGTGGGGTTTCTGGGAGATATTTGGTACAATCGCAATTCTACTTGGTGGAGTGGTGTTGGTACTATTCTTGCTAAAAGTATTATTCAATTTGACCAAAAAATATCCAATCAAAAAACAAATCATAAAAGAAGATTTGGAAGATCAAAAAGAAAAATTGAAACAAGCCGAAGGCTTGTCAGAATACGAAATTAAACAACTTAATACAGAAGTGTTTAGTGACAAAGCAGTTTTGATTATAAGTTTTGCACTAGGTGCTTTGCTTTGGTTGTTATCTGTATTTGGATAGGAGACTATGAAAAAGAGCAAACTATTTTATGCTAGCTTAATATATTTAATCTGTGCGTGCAGTTTAGTATTATTGTATATACTAAGTGACGTGCTAGATTTTTCATTTATGTCAACAATTGCTTTTGACATTATTTTTGCTGTAATTTTACAAGTTGGCGTATTATTTATTTTGCCTTTATTATTATTCAAAACCTTTACTAAACAAACCTTTAAACAAACTTTTAAAGAATTTAAATATGCTAAAATAAGTTTTTTGTCAGTTGTGTGTGCAATTGTTATTGGCCTTGGTTGCTATTTTCTTAACCTTGCTATTGCTTCATTTTTTTCAAGTATTATTCAATTATTCGGTTACGAAAGCGCTCCTACATTTGCATCGGGAGACACAATAAACTCATCACTAGGTCTTATCATTAATTTGATACTAGTCGCAGTTTTGCCAGCAATCTGTGAAGAGAACTTGCATAGAGGCATGCTTTTGAGTGGATATTCTACTATGGGTATTAAAAAAGCAGTTATCTTATCTTCTCTTATGTTTGGTTTGTTACACCTTAATGTTAACCAATTTTTCTATACAACAATACTTGGCTTTTTAATCGCAATGACTGTTGTTATAAGCAAGAGTATTGTACCGGGTATCATTATTCACTTTATGAATAACGCCCTTAGCATATATCTAAACTTTGCAACATCTAACAAAATTTTTGGTGGCAAAGTGCTTCCTTGGATAGAAAAATTCTTAACAGGTGGCAATTCTGTAACAGCATTTTTTAGTAGCTTTTTATTCTTGTCATGTATAGTAGGCGTATTGCTATTATTCTACTTTTTATTGCTTAGAGAAAGTCGCATCAAAAAGGCACAAAAACTTTTTGAAAAAGCTGCAAAAATAGAAACAAACGCAAAAGAACGTGAGATGCTAAACAAGTTAGACAAAAATGCCAAGCCTTTTACTAACACATACATCAGAAATCTAGAATCACTTAATTCTATGATTATGCAATATAGTCCAAAACCAACTATGCAAACAGCTTTTACTATTAAGGAAACAAAATCAAATAAAACCACCCTTAGTGAAAAAATGTTAATTATAGG
>JAZRTN010000142.1:0-3248 GCA_045652045.1 Clostridia bacterium | reverse complement strand
TGGTAGAGGTCCAAGCTGGGCAAGTAGCTTGTTTGAAGACAATGCCGAGTTTGGTTATGGCATACACCTTGCAAAACAAACTGCAAGAAACACTCTTTACAATGTTGTTAAAGAAAATATCGAAAACGTACTACACCCAGTACTAAAAAGTTTATTAAACGAATGGTTAGAAAACTTTGATAATAGCCAAAAATGTTATGAGCTATCACTAAAAATCATACCTATGTTAGATGTAACTAGCCCAATGTATGCTTACAAAAATAGCTTTGTAAAAGAAACCACTTGGATAATCGGTGGCGATGGCTGGGCGTATGATATAGGCTATGGTGGCCTTGACCATATACTTGCTAGTGGCGAAAATATCAACGTATTAGTACTTGATACCGAAGTATACAGCAACACTGGTGGTCAAACTTCTAAATCAACACCAGTAGGAGCTGTTGCTAAGTTTGCAAGTGAAGGTAAACGCAGTCCTAAAAAAGACCTTGGTATGATGGCTATGAGTTACAAAAACGTTTATGTAGCACAAGTAGGTATGGGTGCAGATATGAACCAAGTTGTTAAAGCAATGGCAGAAGCCGAAGCTTACAATGGCCCAAGCTTAATTATTGCTTATGCTCCATGTATCAACCACGGCATTAATATGAACGCTTCACAAGCAGAAATCAAAAAAGCCGTTGAGTGTGGATACTGGCATCTATATAGATACAACCCAGACCTAACAAAACAAGGCAAAAATCCATTTACTCTTGACAGCCCTGCCCCAACAAGAGATTATAAGGAATTTTTAGAAGGCGAATCAAGATACGCTACATTAAAGAAACTAAGCGAAAGCCTTGCAGAAAAACTATATGAAGAAAGCAAGTCTTACGCACAAGCAAGATACCAAACTTACCTTAAACTTTCAAAAGGCGAATAATAACAAACAAAAAACACCGAATAAAATCGGTGTTTTTTTGATGTAAAACAATGAACTAATTTGCTTATAACTATTGCTTTACACATAGTTATTATATGCAAATTGTTATATATTATACTTATTTTTTAATTTTTTTTAGATTAGCTTTAACAACTTCAACTACTTTATTTGGAGTAAGGTTAAAGTGATTAAATACTTCTTTGTAGTTGCCTGACGCACCAAACTCATTAAGTTTGATTACACAATCTCTATTGGTTGCGTACTTATACCACATATTGTCGCTACTTGCTTCCATTGTTACTACAAGTGTTTTTGGGTCGATAGTTTTGTTTTGATAAGACACTGGTTGCTTTGAAAACTCTTCTTCGCATAACATACTAACTACATTTGCATTAATTTTTGATTTTTCAAGCAATGTTTGTGCTTGTAGTAGTATTTCTACTTCGCTACCACAACCTACAAGTGTAACTTGTGCGTTTGGTTTCTTTGAAAGAACATATGCACCTTTGTCAATATTTTGAGTTGTTACTTTTGGTTGAGAAATATTTTGTCTAGTAAGTATAATTGCTGTTGGGTTTGCAGCATTTGCTGCTGCTTGATAACTTTGAGCCACTTCTAAATAGTTACATGGTCTATATACGTTTAAGTTTGGCATAGCTCTAAGAGTTGCTAGTTGCTCTGTTGGTTGGTGGGTTGGACCATCTTCACCTGCGCCAATACTATCGTGAGTAAACACATACATAACTGGCAAACTCATAAGCGAAGCCATTCTTACCCCTGGTGACATATAGTTTAAAAATGCTAGATAGGTAGAACAAAAAGCTCTTAGTCCACCATGTAACATAATACCGTTAAGTATTGATGCCATAGCGTGTTCTCTTATACCAAAATAAACATTTTTACCTACTGGGTTTTGTGCGCTAAAATGTTTTAACTCGCCTTCTTCTTGAATAATTTGTTTTGTAGAAGAGCTTACGTCTGCACTACCACCAAACATATTAGAATTAAATATATATAGTTTGTTAAGTATTTTGCCACCAAGTTCACGGGTACTAATTGGGTTAGACCATTCTTTGCTGTTTTGCTTAGCAATACTTACTAAATCAACTGGTCTTTGTGTTAGGTATGAGTTAAATTTTACATAGTCGTCGTTATATTTTTTTTCAAATTTAGCAAGAGTTTTTGTATATGCGTCATATACTTTTTGCTTTGCTTTTAGTTGTTTTGCCACTAATTTTTGAACATTTTGTGGGACAACATAGTCATCATATGTATAGTTTAGGGTTTGTTTGATTTTGTCAACTTGTTCTTGACTAAATGGTGTGCCGTGGCATTTTGCATTGTCTTGCAATTCACTAGCAAAACCAATATGAGATCTTACTATGACAACAGTTGGTTTGTCTTTACTTTGTTTTGCTTGGTCAAGGGCTTTTTGTAAAGAGGCAAGGTCGTTTGCATCATCTACTTGCAAAACATTCCAATGCATTGACTCAAACTTTTGTTTATGGTTTTCCACATTGACAAGCGTAGAGTTTCCTTCGATTGTAATATCGTTACTATCAAAGAATAATATTAATTTGTTCAGTTGCATTTTACCAGCAAGGCTTATTGCTTCTTGGGCAACACCCTCCATCAAACAACCATCACCACACAAAGCATATGTATAGTGGTTAATAACTTCACAGTTAGGTTTATTAAAAGTTGCTGCAAGGTGTTTTTCTGCAAGAGCCATACCAACAGCGTTAGCAATACCTTGACCTAATGGACCTGTTGAAGAGTCTACACCATCAGTTAGACCGAATTCAGGGTGACCTGGTGTTTTTGAACCTAGTTTACGGAAACGTTTAAGCTCTTGGGTATCTAGATTAAATCCATATAAGTTTAGCATTGCATACAGCATTGCACTACCATGACCTGCTGATAGAACAATTCTGTCACGGTTAATCCAGCGTGGATCTTGTGGATTAAAGTTTGCATTTTTGTAAATTGTATAAAGAATAGGCATTGCACCAAGACAAATACCTGGGTGACCTGACTTTGCACCTGTTATCATATTTACAGATGTTACCCTTAGATAGTTAACTGTTAATTGTTCCATAACAACCTCTTTTTTTAGCCGTGGCTATAATACATTTTTATATGTTTTAAGATTTGCTTAAATGCAGATTTTTCATTCAAACTTTTTACTTCTACAACAATGTCGCAATTGTTGACACAAAGTTTATCATAGTCTTCAAAAACTATTGATAAAGATTGAAGTTCTTCTTTTTTGTCTTTCTTTAATTTAGCTACATAATTTTCAAATAGTTTTTTGTCTAGCTTAATATAC